>JACUTP010000042.1 GCA_014859785.1 Candidatus Methanoperedentaceae archaeon
AATCCCTGCCAAGTCAGCAACCGGTATTATTCACAATGCCTGTTGCCGGACGGAGATGATACCAAACCGTTATTTTGGACTGCGCCCCAAAGTGGACAGGAGTTAAACTAAACTTTTAGGAAAATCTATGGGAAAAATAATGGAATATTTAATCTATCTTGGTTACATTTTTGCCTTACATGACCGGATTAAAAATGGATACCCTCGTTGTTACAGGTCACCTGGCAGAGAATGCCGTGAGAAAAGCAGTGAAAGCCATTGCTGACGTTCTCGTTCTTGATATTGAAGTTGCGGCTTTTATCACACCGGCGCTTCTTCGAAAGCACATCCCGGACCGGAAATACGACCTCATACTTATTCCCGGTATTGCCTCAGGTGATTTCACAATGCTTGAAAACGAACTTGGTACATCCATTCGCCTTGGTCCGAAACATGCGGTTGACCTTGGTATTGTATTATCCTCCGGAAGCAGCATTGGTTTTTCAACAAAGCTCCCTGCATGCGAATTACTTGCCGGGAGAATGCGGGCAAATGCAATCGGGAAAGTGACCTGTCTTGAGGATGAATCCACAGCCCCGATTGTTGTAAAATCAACAAAAATCGGCGGAAATTCGCGGATGAAAGTGATGGCAGAAATCGTGGATGCCGCCAACCTTGAAAGGCAGGAACTCATTGACAAAATATTATATTTTGAACATACTGGCGCGGATATGATTGACCTTGGCATGTCGCCTGGTACATCAGGGGAAAATGCAGCAGATGCCGTAAAAACCGCCCGTTCTGCAACCAATCTGCCGCTTGGCATCGACACACTTGAACCGGCTCTCATCAATACGGCACTCAGTAACGGGGTTGATATTGTACTCAGCCTGAACTCAGGGAATCTAAACCATGTGAAAGATAATATTATTAAACACTCGGCAGCTGCTGTGGTAATTCCTGACCGGGTGGAAAGCACAGGAAGTTTATTCAGCAATATCGAATCAGCCAGGGATGCCGGAATAGAAAAGCTCATCGCTGACCCTGTTCTTGAACCAGCGGGGCACGGGCTTGTGGAATCAATTAACAGGTATCTTGAATTCCGTAACAGGGATAAGACAACTCCCCTGTTTTTCGGCACAGGTAATGTCACAGAGCTGATTGATGCTGATTCAATAGGAATCAACGCTATCCTTTCAGGGATGGGGATGGAACTTGATGCAAGTATCCTGTTCACACCCGATTTTAGCCATAAAGCCCATAACTGCGTTTTCGAGTTAAAAACTGCCTCGATGATGATGGCGCTTGCAAAAGAACGAAAAAGCGCACCGAAAGACCTCGGGATTGATATGCTTGTTGCCAAGGAAAAGCGAAGACGGGATTTCGGGATGGCGCCTGGTTCAGCCATTGGAGCAAAAGCCAGTGATTCATGGCAACTTGACCCTGCCGGGTGTTTCAGGATTGAGATTACCCGGAATGAAGTACTGGACGGGAAAATGATTACCGGTAAAATCGTTGCCCGGCATAAAAACGGTTCAATAACCGGCAGCACGGCACGGGAAATGCTGGATACCATTATCAGTATGGGGCTTGTATCACGGCTTGGCCATGCAGCTTATCTTGGAAGGGAACTTATGAAAGCAGAACTTGCCCTGAAATTTAACAGGAGTTATTCACAGGATGACGAATTTTGAACTGATAAAACAATTTTACGATTATGACGGTATTTCCGGATTGCTCGAACGCGCCGTGAAAGGTGAGTCCCTTAATGCAAAAGACGGGCTGGAGCTTCTCGAATCCAGGAATCTTGCCCTTCTTGGAGCAGCGGCGGATGCCATGAGAAATAATGCTATCGGTGACCTTGTAACATTTGTTGTGGACAGGAATATCAATTACACCAATATCTGCTCCTCGAAATGCAAATTCTGTGCATTTTACCGGGAAGCAGGTGCGGAAGATGCCTATGTCCTGCCGGTTGAAGAGATTCTCTCGAAAGTTGACGAAGCTGTTAAGCTCGGTGCTACCCAGATTCTTATTCAGGGAGGGCTGAATCCTGACATTCCCATTGAATATTATGAAAATATGCTGGGTGCTGTAAAAAGTAAGTTCAATGTCCGGATGCATGCGTTTTCCCCTCCCGAAATTGTGCATATCTCGAAGCTGTACGGTGCAAGTCTCAAAGAAACAATTTCAAGGCTGCATGCTGCCGGTCTTGACTCCATTCCCGGCGGGGGTGCTGAAATCCTTGACGACAGGGTGAGAAACAGTGTTTCACCGAATAAAATCGGGTGGGATAAATGGCAGGAAGTGATGCTAACAGCCCATTCCCTCGGGATTCCAACAACTGCCACAATGGTATTCGGGCATGAAGAAACCCTTGAAGAGAGAATCAAGCACATTACCAGGATACGTGACATGCAGGAAAAACATAATGGTTTCACGGCTTTTATTCCATGGAGCTTCCAGGCAGGGAATACTGAATTGAGCGGGAGTTCAACAGGTGTCGACTACCTTAAAATGGTAGCGGTATCCCGCATCCTCCTGAACGGCTTTATAAGGAACATCCAGGCATCATGGGTAACACAGGGTCTTTCAATGGCACAGGTGGCGTTGAACTACGGGTGCAATGACCTTGGGGGAACCATGATAGAGGAAAACGTGGTAAGGGCGGCAGGTGTGGCTTTCCACAGCAAGAACATGGATGAGTTCGTGCATATTGCGAAAAAAATGGGACGACCTGTCGCAAAAAGAGATACTCTTTATAATATAATAGAACTATACTAAATAATATACGTTCAAGCAGAAAATAATATCCAGGATGTTTGTGGGATTTGAACCATAATGAATGAAACATCTATTAATAATGCGAAAATCAGGGGAATAATAGGATTACAGAAGGAGATTGCAGATATACAGACCGCAATAGCTGGTTTTGAGTCGGGAAGAAATCTCAATATAGCCATTGTATCAGAACCTTTTTGCGGGAAAACCACACTCATTAATGAAATAGAAAGAATTAATTTCCAGAAAGCAACTCGTATCTCTTTTGCATCAATTGTTAAAAATAAAAGTGAATTATTTCCACCAGATGATTCTAAAAGGATTGTAATCCTTGACCACTGCGATCTGCTTTACATGCGAAAGATAGGTGGTTTTGAGATTCTTGGCGAGTTTTTGAAACAGGCAGTATCATCGAACAAAATGTTAATCACCACATGGAACCTGTATTCATGGAACTTCCTGGACGAAGTTATAAATCTCAGCAAGTTTTTCCCTGTCAGGATATACCTTCCGAAATTAAATCCAGGTGAACTCAAAGAGGTAATCCTTTCTAAGTATGAAGAGAATGAGATAAAATTCACCGAAGATTTTTCTTTTGAAAAGGAAAAACTGGTTGAATTCAGGAAATACCCTGTAACCATATTGAAAAAACCCGTCAATATCCCATATATTAAAATTAATAAGATTGCTCTTAAAATGAATATATTCCCCAAAGAAGAAACAATTACAGTTGAAGACGTTGTTTTCTATAAGATATACCAGATTTCAAAAGGTAATCCCGGAGTTGCAGAAGTATTATGGAACAAAAGTCTGGAATATCCGGTTATCAGGCAGAGCAGGATAAAGGATTTTTCATTCAGGATAGAACTTGATATTAACGAGGCATTTATTCTTGATATTATCCTGTCAACGAAATCCATAACAAAATATGAACTGGCTGAAATCTCAGGACCTGAATTCATTATTGATAACATACTTTTCAGGCTGGAAGACCAGGGACTTATAACGATAAAAGAAAGATTATGCACAATCAACCCTGAGGCCCTGTACAGTATTGTTGATTACCTGAAAAAATCAAGGCTGGTGTGGTAAATGGTAGAAAATATTGTTTTGCCGGCATTCAATACTGTTATATTAATAAATTCAATATTAATTATCTTAATTGCATATATCCTGTTACTTATCATCAAGTTTATTCTCTTATCGATCTCAGAAAGGGCGGGACAATACAGGATAACAGTAAAAATGGTTATACCATTATTGAAATTTACAATTTATGGAATCGTGGTTTATTATATTCTGGCAAACATCCTGAAATTGTCCTCTGAACAGCTTATCCTGTTCAGCGGTCTTCTGGGCGCAGGCATCGGTTTTGGACTCAAGGATCTGTTTGCCGATATAGTCGGTGGTATTATAATCATCTTTGAAAAACCATACCATGTCGGGGACAAGATAAAGATGGGGGACTATTATGGCGAGGTCATTGATATCGGGATACGCTCGACAAGACTTGTGACGCCGGATGATAATTTAGTTTCAGTGCCAAACTATCTCATTTTTACCCAGGCTGTGGCAAGCGCAAACGCCGGAGACCAGGAAATGATGGTTGTTATAGACTTATTCATAGACCATGAATCCGATTCAAGCCGTGCCCTGGAAATACTGAAAGAAGCAATAATAACCTCCAAATATGTTTATGTTTCAAGAAAACGCCCTTTTACCGTTTTATTGAAGGAGTTCCCGTTTTATACCCGTATTCGAGCCAAAGCATACGTGTTCGATCTGAGAAATGAATTTGAATTCGAATCTGAAGTTACGCGAAGGGCATGGATAGAATTGCATAGAATAGGGATAGGGGCGCCGAAAGTGAGTGTCGTGGAGACAGGGGAACAATAAATGTCAAGACTCTTCAGGAAATCAAAAACAGTCGGTCTTCCGCCAGGTACTGTTGTTTATACGGGTGATAAAAAAGCAGAAAAAATAAAAATAACCCTGATTGACTATGACGAGAAACAATTCCAGGAAAGGGAAATAATAAATATCGAAGAGTGTTTTCCATTCAAGGATAAACCTTCAGTTACATGGATTAATATTGATGGAATTCATGAGACAGGTATTATAGAAAAGATAGGAAAACATTTCCAGGTTCACCCCCTGTTGATGGAAGATGTTGTCAGCACAGGGCAGCGCCCGAAACTTGAAGACTTCGAAAGTTACCTTTTTATAGTACTGAAAATGCTTTATTTCAATCAAGACGGGAAAACTATCGAAGCAGAACAGCTAAGCCTTATCCTGGGGGATAACTTTTTGATATCTTTCCAGGAGAGAGAGGGAGATATTTTCAATCCGGTCAGGGAGCTATTAAGGAAAGCAAAGGGGCGTATCAGAAAAAGCGGAGCTGATTATCTCGCTTATACCCTCATCGATGCTGTTGTGGATAACTATTTCATAATACTTGAGAAACTGGGTGAAAACCTCGAAGATATTGAGGATGAACTGGTAACTGAGCCTGCCGCTGAAACACTTATGGATATCCATAACATGAAAAGGGAAATGATTTTCCTGAGGAAATCCGTGTGGCCTTTGAGGGAAGTTATCAGCTCTCTTGAACGTGGCCAGTCAGCAGTCATAAAGGAACCAACCCTGATATACCTGAAGGATGTTTATGACCATACAATCCAGGTTATGGATACTATCGAGACATTCAGGGATATGGTTTCAGGAATGCTCGATATTTACCTTTCCAGTATAAGCAATAAAATGAACGAGATAATGAAGGTACTGACAATTATCGCTACCATTTTTATTCCGCTTACTTTCATAGCAGGACTTTACGGGATGAATTTTGAATACATGCCAGAACTTTCATGGAAATGGGGATACTTTGCCATCTGGATTGTAATGATAGTTATAGGTGCATCGATGATGCTGTACTTCAGGAGAAAAAGGTGGCTGTAAAACTATAGCCCGATTCCAGCCACTGCTTCTCCAATTCCTGTAATAACAAACTGGACGGCTATTGCAGAAAGAAGCAGCCCCATTATCCGGACAATTACCATTGTCCCTGTATGCCCCAGGACATCAAATATCCTTTCTGACCTTGACAGGATAAAATACGATATCACATAAACAATGGCAATAACAACAAAAAGCATGCCCCTGTCAACCGGGCTTCCAGCAGTGTTGAAAAGCACAATCCCTGTAGTTATGGCACCAGGACCAGTGAGCAGGGGTACTGCAAGTGGTGTTACAACCACGTCTTCTTTGCCTATGGCTTCATTCTCCTCCTTTTCAGTGCTTTTCGTACTCGGTCTCATGCCAAGAAGCATCTCGATGGAAATGATAAACAGGAGGATTCCGCCTGCAATCCTGAAAGAGTAAAGTTCGATTCCGAGGGATTTGAATATCAGGTTCCCCGCAAGTGTGAAAATAATCAGGACAATAACCCCTACAAATACTGCCCGCTTTACCATTACCTTCCGGACGTCCTTGCTATAATCAGCAAGTATAGCCCTGAATATCGGAACCATTACAATCGGGTCAACTATTATGAAAAGTGTGATAAAAGAGTAAATGGCAAAATTCAGGTCCATGTTAATCATTCACACGCATTTTCATCTCATTGGCAAACCATACCGTACTCTGCGGGAAGGCTATCTCTAATCCGTTTTCTTCGAGTGTATGTTTTATTATCCATAATAGTTTTCTCTTGACACCGTACCAGTGAGTTGAAGGTGCCCATATCCTGACGATAATATTAACGGCATTGTCCCCGAGATTATCAACGAAAACGGCAGGTTCTGGATTTTTAAGGGCAAGCGGCTCTTCTTCAATGATTTTTTTAATTATTCCAATTGCTTTATCGGCATCCCCTGCATAGGTAATCCCCACAACATACTCAAACCTCCTGGCGACATTAACGACCAGGTTTGTAATATCGTTGGTGAAGACCTTCTCGTTTGGAATCCTGACGTATAACCCGTCAAAAGTACGGATTATTGTTGACATAATATTAATGTCTTCTACAAATCCCGAAGTGTCACCGATTGTCACCTGGTTCCCTATTTTTACAGGTCTTTCAATCATCAGGAAGATTCCTGATATCATATTGCCAACTATGCTCTGGCTGGCAAAACCGATTATGATACCGATGATACCCCCGGCAACAAGAAAACCGGACGTGTTTATTCCAAGTACCGGCAGAACAGAAAGAAACGCAAAAATAATTATTGAGTAATTGATGATTTTTTCCAGTATTCCGAGATGCTCCTTGCTGAGTTTTTCTTTCAGGGTTCTCCTGAGGTTGGTTGTTATTAATTTTGCAATAATAATGGCAAATAACAGCGTAAATAAAACCGAAATGAGATCCATTACGGTCACTGTACTATAGACAACCGTGTTCAATATCATAACCCCATCTCCATAACAAATTTCGTTGTTAGTACGCTCATTCTCCGTACAGTATAATGCTCAAGGGACTTTTCCATTCCGCTTTTTATCGGGGCATCAATAAAATCGATTTCTGCAAAATTTTCACCAAGTATTCTCAGGTTTGCCCTCATGGAAACCCGGTCAGTACCATAGTAAATTTTCATCCCGTAAGCGTTAAAAACAGCCTTTGTGAGTTCAATCCATCTTGATGTTGTATTAATAATGTTAAGTTCAATAACTCCTTCATGAAATGGTTCTGCTTGTGGTATTGAATTGTAAACATCACTCAACCAGTACTTACAGATAAGCCCGTTACTGGCATCACCATAAAGGGTGAGTTTTTGTTTCATTAAAGTCACACAGTCAAGGATATCATAATGCCTTTCCCCGGCTATGAAAACACCAATTTCAACAGGGAACTTTATGTATATTTTACTTTCTGCCTTTGGTTCAATCATCACGGATTTGCTAAATTCTACAAGAAAATACGGGGTTAATTCCTCTGGTTTAATTAAAGGTTCAACAGGGTTAATAAGCAGCTTTCCACCTTTTGCAAGGATGTTTTTTTTAACGCTCCCTTCGGGAGATTCCCTCCTGTATACAAGGCTCCCCCCTTCCCCCTCTACCGATATGGAAATACCATTTTTTTCAATATTCAGGGGAATTTCATAAAAACCAAACATTGGTAAGTTTCACCACCCATTTTATGGGTTAATATCCTTTTTTGATATATAATATAACTTTACTATTATTAATTTATTGGTTGTGATTTCTGTCCGGAGTACAATTATTACAAGGGTTTATTACCCGGAAAATGAATCTTATTTCAAAAAAAAAAGATTTAATGACGGAGGATTATTTAATGAAGTATCTCTATGGTGATTCAACAGAGGCGCCCCTTAAAAGGGATTTCCTTGAGCTTCTTGACAATTTCATTGATACTGGTGTTGAGGTTATTAAACTGGAAAATACCGTTTTTAACCTGAAAGATGATATCAGGGAGAGAAGGAGGCTTAAGAACTCTGTCCTTGAAGAAATGGACAGTTTACAGTCAACTATCTACGAGGCAATTTCGGTTGCTGTTTCAAAAAGCAAGGAAAAAGAGAATATCAGTCATTATGCTGACAAGAGCAAGCATTTCCTTGAAAAATTTGTAATTGAAGGGAAAAAGGAATTTTCTGATAGCATCCGCGGTGAAATTGAACAACTTGATGCGAAAATTAATGAGAGCAAGCAGAAAAACATGAAAACACTTGAACCGTTTTTCATGAAAGACCCTCTTCCCATAACAAAGAAGAAATATACGGTAAAGGCAACGAAAGAAGGCTATTCTGCAAAAGTCGTTGTGGAATACGAAGGGGATATATCCTGCGTGTTCGCAATAAATACTTCAGGTCTTGAATTCTGGAAAAAACACGTAAGAGGAGTTGATTTCCTGAGGGGAGTAAGTATTCCGGCAAGAATGAAAAAGCCCCTTCTGAAAAAGGAACTCGAACCTGATTATATCAGCATTGATTACTATTATCTCACAGACCTTGTGATTTCAGGAAACAGTCTTGAAGCCGTATTCAGGAAAAACCTTGACGTCAATTCCGAACGCTGCAGGTTAAAAATTAACCTTGATGGTGTAGATGTTGATGTGTATTATGCCGGGGAAAACAGCGTGGAGAAAAATGTCAGGGCGACACCGGGATTGGAAACTGCACTTAAAACCACAAAGTTGCTTGAATTGGGAGAACTTCTTGAGAAAATGACTGAAGGTTTATTCGATAAAAGACAGGCTCTTGAAGGGACATATCTTATGGGTATCGACGTTTTTGAGGAAAATATTATATTTGACCTTTTGGCGAGAATTGCTGAGGTTTTTGCCCCGACGGTTTCCGGGATTAAGCAGCATACACCTGCTGATGAGGAACTGTCACTAAAGGTAGAGGACGATAGCGGGAAACGTGGAGAGATTTACCTGAAAAAGGCAGACCTCAGGGAGAAGCTTGCCAGGGTCGGGAAAAAAGGTGACAGGCTGCTTGAAGTCCTGGGAACAGGTTGAGAAGGGAAACGGGTTGAATCCCGGCGATTTAATTTGAAAAGCAGCAGAGTGGGATTATGGTCAGGGAAAAGTGGTCATCAGGTATCGGGTTTATCCTGGCAAGTATAGGTTCTGCTGTTGGTATAGGGAATATCTGGCGTTTCCCCTATATAGTAGGGGATAACGGCGGCGGCGCGTTCCTTATACCATATATCATTGCGGTATTCCTCTTCGGGCTTCCTCTCATGATTCTTGAGTTTTCGCTGGGCAGGTATTATAAGACATCTGTTGTTTCTGCATTCAGCACACTCGGGAAAAAATTCGAAACCGCAGGGCTGTTTCTTGTATTTATCCTGGTGATGATCCTGGGTTATTACCTCGTTATAACAAGCTGGATACTTGCTTATTCACTTTTCTTCTTATTCGGCGCGTCGGTTCCTTTTTCGCAGTTCACTGATTCGTATTATCCACTCCTTTTCTTCCTGGCATCGGCAGGACTTTTGTTTATTGTCGTAAGGGCAGGGGTCAGCAGGGGAATCGAGAAACTTGCAAGATTCCTGATACCTGTGCTGGTTCTAATGCTGTTATTTTTACTTGTCACTTCACTTTCACTGCCTGGTGCCATGCAGGGTGTGGCTTTTTATATCACTCCTGATTTTTCAAAACTTAACAATCCTTCGGTATGGACTGCAGCTTTCGGGCAGGCATTTTTCTCATTGAGTGTAGGGACCGGTGTAATGCTTACATACGCAAGCTATATCCGGGATGGGAATATCGTTAAAAGCTCTGCCGTGATTGTTGCTTCTGACGTTGTTATTGCCATACTTGCAGGATTTGTTATTTTCCCGCTGGTCTTTTCTTTCGGGCTTGACCCGGAATCAGGGGTGCAGCTTACATTTGTAACACTTCCACTTATATTTCATGAGATGGAATTCGGTTTCGTCCTTGGAGCGGTGTTTTTCATATTACTGTTTTTCGCTGCCCTCACATCTGGCGTGTCGTTCCTTGAAGTTCCTGTGGCAACACTTATCGACCATTATGGAATTGAACGGAAAAGAGCGACTGCCTTTATTTCCACAGGTGTTGTTATTGCAGGGATACCGCCTGCCCTGAGTTATACAACCCTTAAACCTGTATTGTCAGGTATACCTCTTCTTGACCTGTATGACCTTGTGTTCGGGACACTGGGTATTATTACTGCGGGACTGGTTCTGACCGTTATTGGTGGCTGGTTTGTGAAAAAGGAACATATACTCGGGCAGATTGTAGGGAGTGAAAGGATAAAAATGGTGTTTATTGTAATCGTGAAGTATTTTATTCCGCTTCTGCTTATTATTAACCTCGTAACAGTGATTGCAGGAATGAGTACAGGTTGAATCTAACCCCTATAAAAAGTCTCTAATCCAAAATCCAGGGGTTTATTGACGAAATAGAATAATATTGTCAGGCCAACCGAAATGTTTAATATAGAATAATCTCTTGTTAAAATCATATGGCACTTGACATAATTATTTTAGTTGCAGCAGTACTTGCTGTGATAGCAGTATATTATTTTTTAAAAACCGTTAAGCACTTAATCGTAAATACAATACTGGGTCTTATCATCCTTGTACTGAGCCAGTACGTGTTTAATGTTGGTCTTGAAATTACTCCCATTGTAATCCTGATATGTGCTATTGGCGGGGTACCTGGTGCGCTTCTTGTATTGCTGCTTCACATGATGGGAATTGCCTTCTAATCAAGGTTCGTTCATAAGAAATATAATATTGTTGCAGGACATTACGGTAGCTTATGAAAATAGTAGTTTCTATTGGCGGGTCGGTGCTGGCAAAGGAATTAAAACCTGATAAGTTCAGGAATTATGCTTCTGCATTCAGGGAAATCGCAAAAGACCATACTCTTTTTATAGTGACTGGGGGCGGAAAGGCTGCACGGGAGTATATAGGTGTTGCGAGGGAACTCGGTGCGAGCGAGGCTGTTAGCGATGACATCGGGATACAGGTGACACGCCTGAACGCCAGGCTTATGATAGCCGCTATCGGGGATGATGCCTTCCATGAACCCCCGGAAACGTACCGGGATGCCTTAAAAGCCGCTATTACCGGCAAGATTGTTGTGATGGGCGGGGTTGTTCCCGGCCAGACAACGGATGCGGTGTCTGCTATCCTTGCTGAGTATACGGGTGCTGACCTTCTTATCAATGCAACCGCAACAGACGGTGTGTACACAAGTGACCCGAAAAAAGACCTGGATGCTAAAAAATTCGATTCCATGACAGCGAAACAGCTGATTGAAATCGTGACAAAAACTGATATGGCAGCAGGTGCGAACTCACCGGTTGATATTCTTGCTTCCAAGATAATAGAACGAAGCAGTATCAGAACAATAGTCCTGAACGGGGAAAAACCAGGGAATATCGTGGATGCTGTAAAAGGAAAACACAACGGAACGGTTATCGAGGGGTAACTTATATTCCCTTTTTTTCCTGCATCTTCTCCATCTATTCCTGGAATTAAATCGAGACAGTTTCAATCGTGATTGTGGACTTTGCTTTCATTGCCAATATCAATAGTTCATTTGCCCTGGCTCT
The DNA here is from genome assembly GCA_014859785.1 of Candidatus Methanoperedentaceae archaeon. GTDB lineage: Archaea > Halobacteriota > Methanosarcinia > Methanosarcinales > Methanoperedenaceae > Methanoperedens_A. The sequence continues at coordinate 11,808 of JACUTP010000042.1, forward strand.
TTCTCATCCTTTGATACATCTCAACAATTAATCCA
>JACUTP010000241.1 GCA_014859785.1 Candidatus Methanoperedentaceae archaeon
GTTTATGATGTAATAATGCGGGATTAACTATATATATGATAATAATCATTATTAGAATGACGAGCGGGTCATTTTTATATATAACCCCCACTCCCCAACCCGTTCGTCTTTCTTCTCACCTTTTCACATTTTCATATATTACATAAACCGCATATTACCAAAACTTAAAGAATTATCAAACTTATAAATCCTGATTGCATGAAACTTGATGGTTCCTATGGTGAAGGCGGGGGGCAGATACTGAGAACCGCCCTTGCACTATCGGCAGTTACCGGAATACCTGTTAAAATAAACAATATCAGGAAAAACAGGCCGCGTCCCGGTATTGCGGCACAGCACATGAAAGCTGTTGAGGGTCTTGCATCAATCTGCAGGGCAGAGGTTCGGGGATGCAGTCTTCAATCAACCTGCCTGGATTTTATCCCCGGGAAACTGGAGGGAGGTGAATACCATATTGATATCGGGACAGCAGGCAGTATCCCCCTTCTTCTCCAGTGCCTTATGCCTGCCGCTATTCATGCTACCGGGGAAATACTAATCAGGATCACAGGCGGGACAGATGTCTCATGGTCACCATCGATTGATTACCTGGGGCATGTCACGCTGGCAGCACTTTCGAGGATGGGATATAATTGCGACATTAAACTTATCAGGAGGGGGTATTACCCGAGGGGAGGGGGGTGTATAGAAGCTGTTACCAGACCTTCATCGCTGAAAGCTGAAAACTTTGATGAGAATACGTGTAATATAGTAGAAGGAATATCCCATTCCTCGAATTTACCCCATCACGTGGCAGAAAGGCAGGCTTCTTCAGCAGAAAAAATACTCAGGCTAAACGGTTTTGATGCTGTTATTTCAACAGAGACTAACAACTATCCATCAACCGGAAGCGGGATTACGCTGTGGTGCGGGATGGCAGGTGGTATCGCTCTCGGGAAAAGAGGTATTAAAGCCGAAAAGGTGGGGCATGATGCTGCAGATGCAATAGTTCTCGAATTAAAATCCGGTGCGGGTGTGGATATTTACCTTGCAGACCAGTTAATCCCCTATATGGCACTTGCAGGCGGGGGCTCTTTTACAACACGCGCGGTCACCCCGCACACAAGAACAAATATCTGGGTAACAGAACAATTCCTTGATGTAAAGTTCAGGATTGAAAAAATGGATAACGGGCTGTTCAGGATATGGGTTTAATCTTCCACAAGGCTCAGGTATTCAGGGGGAATTTCCTCCGAAAGAACAATATGTTTTGTTGCATCAAGCATAACGATACCATCCCTTTGAGCTTCTTCCGCATTAATGGCAATCAATACAGGGTTGTCAGAATGTATGTTTGCAACCTGCATTGCTTTTCCGGGTGATGTGCTAAGGTGCACGTATCTCTGCTTAATCGGCTTGATTCCTTTCTCAAGTAAGATATCAACTTCCTCGCGGCTTGCACCGTAATAAAGCTCTGGCAGTGTGTTATCAGGATAATCAAGATCAATATCCACTGAATGACCGTATATTGCCCGGATTTTCTTACCATGTACCTGGTATCTTCCCTTCTCATCCGATTCTATCATCGAGAAAAGTTTCTCCTTATTTGCCCACCTGTACCGCACTTTCATGGCATCACACAGGAAATCCACATCAACCCAACCGTGTTGGTTCATGGCAAGTCCGAGGTCATCAGGGAAATGACGGAGCGCCCCGGAGATAAACCTTCCCAGACGCTCGGTCTGTTCATCATTTAACATAAGTGCGCCGGGTTCACCGCAGTAGCACACATCCCCCCTGAAGTAAGAATGTGTCGGGCATTTTCTAATCATTTACATTGCCTATACGAACAAGGATGTTATATATTTTACCAAATAAGAAACAGTTCCAATCTGTAGCATCATGAACCGGTTGTTTTTACCCTCAAAAAGCCTGCTTTTTCTTAATAGCTCAATCCCATAATAAAGCTCTCGAATCCAAAATTCAACGGTTTATTGA
>JACUTP010000043.1 GCA_014859785.1 Candidatus Methanoperedentaceae archaeon
TGATGAGCCCTATGAGTACTGAGGCGCTTTAACCTCTACAAGTGAAGTCATCTGGTACTCGGTGAATGCCCTGGCAACATGGACACGGGACAATATTTTTTTTGGTGCCACACCTGCCGACTTTGCCATTCTTGAAAGGGCATAAGGATTAAAACTGTTCCAGCCGTCCACGAACGCGGCATCCCTCCCTGAAGAATAATGTTGTTGTATCGCCCTATTCTTGTTATGGTATAAGCAGTATAGGGATTTCTTATAAACTCAGGTCTGAAGGGGCATTTTTAAAGTATATACCTGACGGCAGAGGTATTGCTAGATTTCTAAATTACAAGAACTGCAAGAAAATCAGTTATATATACCATAATATACCATATACACCATTATAATGATAAGATATCATAAAAATATAAATATCAATCCGTTTTTAAGTAGTTAGTCAGGTGAAATAATTATGAACAGCAAAAACAATGATGAAGATATTATGGAATCAATAAGGGTTCCCACCGGAATACCTGGTTTTGATGAGATATGTGAAGGGGGTTTGCTCAGGAACAGGACATACCTTCTATCAGGAACATCAGGGGCAGGAAAGACTATATTCGGTCTTCAGTACCTGTACAACGGGATTACAAAGTATGGGGAAAATGCTATTTACATAGCAACCGAAGAACGTCCCGAACAGGTAAGGGAAACGGTAAAAGCATTTGGATGGGATTTCGAGGCACTGGAGGAGGAAGGTAAACTTGCAATACTCGATGCCTGTTCTACTAAAATCGGTGTACCGTCCCATGAAAAGTATGTTGATGTCAGACCATTTGACATGCGGTCAATGATGGACCAGGTCATAGCCATGCAGGAAGATATCGATGCAAAGCGGGCCCTCGTGGACGGGACTACATCGATAGGGTTTTATCTCAATGATCCTGCAAAGATACGGATAGAGCTTCTTAAATTAAGCACAACCCTTGAAATACTGGGACTGACGTCGCTGATGACATGTGAAGTCATTGACCAGAACGCTGTCAGCAGGTTTGGTGTTGAGAGTTTTGTTACTGAAGGTACCATAATGATGTACAGTACAAGGGCAGAATCCTTAAGGGTACGCAGCATTGAGATGTATAAAATGAGGGGCTCAAACCACAGCCAGAGTATCCACCCCTATGATATAACCGCTGCCGGGATTGTGGTACATCCGCACGAAGAAATATATACAGCGTAGAATTACTACCAGAGGACTATAAAATGGTAAAGAAACCCCTGATAGTGTTGAATTTCAAAACCTATACCGAAGGTATGGGGGATAATGCGGTCAGAATGGCAAAATATTGTGAGGAAGTAAGCGATGAGTCTGGAATTGAAATTATTGCAGTACCCCAGATTCCCGATATAGCACTGGTAGCGGGCTCTGTGAAAATACCGGTTTACGCACAGCATATAGATGGTGTCGGTGCCGGAGGTTATACCGGGCATATTACTGCGGATTGTGTGAGGTCGGCAGGTGCACAGGGATGCCTGGTAAACCACTCGGAACGCAGGCTGCTTCTGGCAGATGTGGATTCTGCTATCCAGTCAGCAAAAAAAGCCGGATTAACTGTTATTACCTGCACGAATAATATTTCAGTTACATCGGCAGCAGCAGCATTATCGCCTGAGTATGTGGCAATTGAGCCGCCTGCTCTAATAGGTTCAGGAATCCCGGTTTCAAAAGCAGACCCTGATATAGTCACGGGTTCGGTTGAGGCTGTAAAAAAGGTAAACCCTAATGTTAAGGTACTGTGCGGGGCAGGTATTTCCAGCGGGGATGATGTGGCGGCAGCGCTTGAACTTGGTACTTATGGGGTGCTTCTTGCTTCTGGCGTAATAAAGGCAAAAGACCAGAAAGCGGCATTAATTGACCTTATCGGGAAAGTATGATATTTATTCAATACGCGAAGTAATTTAAGGGCACGGTTTTTGTCTCAATAAAATGAAAGAGAGAAAGATTTAAGACCGATAATGTCGTTTGAGGGGCGCACGTCCACGAGGTTTTAATAATAATTGCAATCGATTAGAGAGTATTTATTATCTATAGTTAGCAGTACATATACAGGATTAGTGGATGAACTGTGTGGGCTCGTAGCTCAGTCAGGCAGAGCACCGGGCTTTTATTCAAACCGGATAATAAACCGGTATGGAAAGAAACCCGATGGCCGAGGGTTCAAATCCCTCCGAGCCCGTTTAATCCGGGAGGTAATTGCGTGAAGCATAAAGAGGCGACTGGAAGAGAATTTAAACCCTTAGAACATGTAATGGTACCAGAGCATGAAGTATTGGATAAAAATGAAATTGATAAAATATTGGCAGGATACAATATAGAAAAAGAACAATTGCCCAAGATATATGATTCGGACCCGGCGGCAGCAGCAATTAAAGCCAAAGTAGGGGATGTTATACGCATAATAAGGCAGAGCCCGACAGCAGGACGGGCAGTGTTTTACCGTATGGTAATCAAATCAAGTAAATAGTTTTCATCTCATAGAGGTATTTATGATAGATAGAAGTGTATTATCAAAATCTTATTTTACAAGTGACAAAATCGTAAGGCACCACGTTGATTCATTCAATTCTTTCCTGGATATTGGTCTTCAGAAGGTTATAGATGAGCAGAGGATTGTTGAAACAGATATAGAAGGCACTCACATAAGGCTCGGTAAAATCCGTTTAGGACATCCCGTTGTGAGGGAAGCAGATGGTGCTGTAGATAAACTCTACCCTACAGAGGCAAGGCTAAGGAATATCACTTATGCAGCACCGCTTCATCTTGGGATGACAATCGTAAGTTCCGAGGGTGAGAAAGATGAAAAAGAGGCTGAAATAGGTTTGCTCCCGATTATGAAAGGGTCAAAGGTATGCAATCTTGTTGACCTTACCGACAAGGAAATGATTGAACTGGGAGAAGACCCGCAGGACCCGGGCGGATATTTCATAGTTAACGGTACTGAGCGTGTAATTACCACTCTTGAGGATCTTGCACCAAATAAAATCATGGTAGAATTCGAGGAACGCTACGGTGATAAGATAGAGGTGGCAAAGGTATTTTCCCAGCGCAGGGGATACCGTGCCCTCGTGGTTGTTGAACGCAGCAGGAAGTCACTTCTTGAGGTTTCATTCCCGTCCATATCAGGCAGGATTAATTTTGTCACCCTCATGAGGGCTCTCGGTATTGAAACTGATGAAGATATCGTGAATTCCGTTTCCGAGGATCCTGAAATTATCAAGTTCATGCTTGAGAATCTTGAGGAGGCAGAAGTCAGCAATAAAGACGAAGCCATGGAGAAAATCGGGATACGCGTGGCATCCGGGCAGGGTAAGGAATACCAGGTTAAAAGGGCAAACTATGTTATAGACCGATACCTGATGCCGCATCTGGGGAACGACGAAGCTCATCGCATGGTTAAAGCACAGTTCCTCGGAAGAATGGCACAGGCGTGTTTTGAACTGGCGCTTGGTAAAAGGGCGCCGGCTGATAAGGATCATTATGCGAGCAAACGCCTAAAACTGGCAGGCGACCTGATGGAAGACCTGTTCAGGGTTTCGTTTAACAGGCTCACAAGGGATATCAAGTACCAGCTTGAAAGGGCAAGCATGAGAAACAGGGACCTGAACGTTTCCACGGTTGTCAGGGCGGATGTGCTCACAGAACGTCTTGTCCACCCGCTGGCTACAGGTAACTGGGTGGGCGGAAGGACCGGTGTATCCCAGCTGCTTGACCGCACGGATTATATCGCCTCCCTGTCACACCTGAGACGGGTGATATCACCACTATCAAGGTCACAACCCCATTTCGAGGCAAGGGATTTACACCCCACCCAGTGGGGGCGGGTATGTCCATCCGAAACACCTGAAGGTCCAAACTGCGGACTGGTTAAGAACTTTGCACAGCTTGTTGAAATCTCAACCAGTGCAGGCAGTAAAACACAGATAAAGAACATGGTTTATGAGATGGGGGTAAAACCGATTGTTCCGCAGCTTGTTGGAATGGAAGAGAAGATAACGACTTATGTTACTGAACTTGAGGCTCTTGAGGAAGCCCAGGAGATGAAAATCGAGCATGAGGAAGATGAAGATGTCGGAGTGGAGGTAGATATTTTTGAATAATACACGTATTTACATGGACGGTGAACTCATGGGAACCCATGACTTCCCGAAAAAGTTCGTAGCTGATTTCCGGGCGAAACGCGGTCAGGGTGAACTCAGGAAACAGGTCAACATCGCTTTTTTTGAGAATACTGATGAAATCCACATAAACACAGACCAGGGGCGGGCAAGGCGTCCTGTAATTATTGTGGAAAACGGCGTGTGTCTTGTAACTGAAGAGCATATCGAACGCCTGAAGAATGGCGAGATTTCCTTTGATGCTCTTGTAGATGCCGGTTTAATCGAGTATATTGATGCTGAAGAGGAAGAAAATACGTTCATTGCCATTAATGAAGATGATTTAACACCTGAACATACGCATCTTGAGATTGACCCTGCCCTGACACTTGGTATATGTACAGGTATGGTTCCTTTCCCTGAACACAACGCATCCCCGAGGAATACCATGGGAGCGGGTATGGTAAAACAGTGTCTTGGCATGTCCATGCCAAACATGAAACTCCGCCCGGATACAAGAGCCAATGTCTTACAGTACCCGCAAAAAGCACTTGTGACAACACAGACCGCAGAAGCGATTGGTTTTGATAACCGACCGGCAGGGCAAAATTTTGTTGTCGCGGTAATATCATATGAGGGTTATAATATTGAAGATGCCCTTGTGATAAATAAGGGTTCGATTGAGCGCGGTCTTGGAAGAAGTTATTTTTTCAGGACTAACGAGGGAGAAGAACGGAGGTACCCTGGCGGACAGGAAGACAAATTCGAGATACCTGATGCCGAAGTAAGGGGTGCACGTGGTGCTGAGGTGTATACGCAGCTTGACGATGATGGTCTTGTCAACCCTGAAATCCAGGTTGAACCGAACGCTGTCCTGATCGGGAAAACAAGTCCCCCGCGGTTCCTTGAGGAACCAACTGAACTCGGGTTAAGTCCTGTCCAGCGCAGGGAAAGTTCCGTAACAATGCGCTCAAATGAGAAAGGTATTGTTGATACTGTAATCCTGTCCGAATCAGAAAATGGTGCACGTCTTGCGAAAGTAAGGACGCGTGACCAGAGAATCCCTGAAGTCGGGGATAAATTCGCATCACGCCACGGACAGAAAGGAATAATCGGGCTTATCGTGCCGTATGAGGATATGCCGTTTACGGAAAACGGAACCGTTCCAGACCTGATTATTAACCCCCATGCAATCCCTTCACGAATGACTGTGGGGCATGTTCTTGAAATGATAGGCGGGAAAGTGGCATCTTTTGAGGGAAGACCGATAAACGCAACCCCGTTTTCAGGGGAACCTGAAGAGGAACTACGTTCTGCCCTTGCGAAATTCGGTTATTCAAATACCGGTAAGGAAGTGCTTTATGATGGCATTTCGGGTAACAGGTTCCAGGTGGATATTTTTGTGGGCGTTATCCTTTACCAGAAGCTTTACCACATGGTTGCGTCCAAGATGCACTCCCGTTCCCGCGGACCTGTCCAGGTATTGACCAGGCAGCCCACGGAAGGAAGAGCCAGGGAAGGCGGTCTAAGGTTCGGTGAGATGGAACGCGATGTGCTTATCGGGCACGGTGCAGCCATGGCACTGAAGGAAAGGCTGCTTGATGAGTCTGACAGGGTAACGCAGTATGTATGTTCACACTGCGGGATGGTTGCCACTCTTGACAAACGAAGGAATGTCACAGTTTGTCCAAGCTGCGGCGCTGAAACTGACATTTTCCCGGTTGAGATGAGTTATGCGTTCAAACTCCTGATTGATGAGATTATTTCCCTCGGTGTCGCACCGAGACTTGTTCTGGAGAATGCGGTATAGGAGGAGATTATGGTAGTTGCAACCCCAAAAAGAATAAAACAGATTAAATTCGGTCTTATTTCACCAAAAGAATACAGGAAAATGAGTGTTACCAGGGTGATAACGGCTGATACCTATGACGATGACGGTTTTCCTATTGATATGGGATTAATGGATACGAAACTCGGTGTCATTGACCCGGGATTGCGGTGCAAGACCTGTGGCGGAAGGGCAGGTGAATGTCCCGGGCATTTCGGGCATATTGAACTTGTCGCACCGGTAATACACGTGGGTTTTGCCAAGCTGCTGCGTAAGATATTGCGTGCCATATGCAGGGAATGCGGCGCGCTTCTTCTTGACCCGAAAAAGAAAGAAGAATATATCGAGCAGATAAGGATTCTCAGGAAAATGGGACAGTCCGCCGAGGATGTTGTCAGCGAGGTGTTCAAGGAAGCAAGGAAGTCAGGAACATGCCAGTATTGCGGTGAAGCCCAGCAGGATATTAAGTTCGAGAAACCTTCCGCCTACATTGAGGTGGATGAGGTGGATGGTATCAAGTACGAGCATAAACTTATGCCTACTGATATACGCACACGTCTTGAAAAGATGAGTGATGTTGATGCAGAGGTTATCGGGATGGATCCAAACAATGCCAGACCTGAATGGATGATACTGACAGTTCTTCCTGTACCGCCGGTTACCATGCGCCCTTCGATTACTCTTGAATCAGGACAGCGCAGTGAAGATGACCTGACCCATAAGCTCGTTGATATCATAAGGATTAACCAGAGATTCCAGGAAAACAGGGAAGCAGGTGCGCCGCAGCTGATTATTGAGGATTTATGGGAATTATTGCAGTACCATGTTACCACGTTTATAGACAATGCGGTTTCTGGTGTGCCGCCTGCCCGCCACAGGTCCGGACGACCGCTTAAGACACTTTCACAGAGATTGAAAGGTAAAGAAGGGCGGTTCAGGGGCAGTTTATCAGGGAAACGCGTCAACTTCTCTGCAAGGACGGTGATATCGCCTGACCCGAACCTTCGGATATTCGAGGTAGGTGTGCCAGAAGCCATTGCAAAAGAACTTACCATCACAATGAATGTGACTCCCCGTAATATCGAGGAGGCTAGAGAATATACAAGGCGGGGACCTGAAAACCATCCTGGTGCAAATTACGTAATCAGGGCGGATGGCAGAAGGGTAAAGGTCACCGAGATTAACGGAGAGGAACTTGCTGAACTGGTTGAAATAGGATGGAAGGTGGAGAGGCAGTTAAAAGACGGTGATATCGTGTTGTTCAACAGGCAGCCGTCACTTCACAGGATGAGTATAATGGCACATGAGATAAAAGTACTGCCACATAAGACGTTCAGGCTCAATCCGGCAGTGTGTCCGCCGTACAATGCGGATTTTGACGGTGATGAGATGAACATGCACGTGCCGCAAAACGAAGAAGCAAGGGCTGAAGCTAAAATACTGATGCATGTCAAGAATAATATTTTATCACCGAGGTTCGGAGGACCAATCATAGGCGGAATACACGACCACATATCGGGTTTGTTCCTTCTTACGAACAGCAAGGATAAGATTAACAAAAACGATGCCCTGGAACTCCTGGCAAAAATGGAAATCAGGGAGCTTCCTGAACCTGTTGGTAAAGAAAACGGGGCTCCTTACTGGACAAGTAAACAGATATTCAGCCAGATTTTACCTGGTGGTCTCGACATTGAGTTCAAGGCGGAGATATGTGAAAAATGTGACCAGTGCAAGGGCGTTGATTGCGAACATGATGCTTATGTCGTGATTAAAGACGGCGTACTTGAGCAGGGTACAATCGACGAGAAAGCGGTGGGTGCATTCAAGGGCATAATAATTGACAAGCTGACGAAAGAATTCACACCTGATATAGCCTGTAAATTCATCGATGATGCAACGCGTCTTTCCATACGCGGTATCATGCGAAAAGGGTTCAGTTTCGGTATAGATGATGAATATATTCCTGATGAAGCTCAGTCACAGATAAATGAGGTTCTGGAAAGCGCCAGTGATAAGGTTGAAAAACTGATTGCAGCATACAAGGCAGGAGAACTCGAACAGTTACCGGGACGCACAATTGATGAGACCCTTGAGATGGAAATAATGAAAGAGTTAAGCAAAGCCAGGGACTCCACAGGCGAGATTGCCGGACGGCATCTCGGTATGGAAAATTCTGCGGTTATAATGGCGCGCTCCGGTGCGAGGGGTTCAATGCTTAACCTGACACAGATGGCGGCATGTGTCGGGCAGCAGGCAGTCAGGGGGGAACGCATCCAGAGAGGATATGCAGGACGTACATTACCCCATTTTGATAAAGGGGATCTTGGTGCGAGTGCACATGGTTTTGTTAAGTCAAGCTACAAGAATGGTTTGTCCCCGACTGAATATTTCTTCCACGCTATCGGTGGCAGGGAAGGTCTTGTGGATACTGCTGTCAGGACATCCCAGTCAGGGTATCTACAGCGCAGGCTTGTGAATGCCATGCAGGACCTGGAAGTACAGTATGATGGCACGGTAAGGGATACAAGGAATATGATTATCCAGTTCAAATACGGTGAAGACGGGATTGATCCAATGAATAGCGATTTCAGTAAACCTGAAGCGGCAAAACGTATTATTGATTCGGTCATGGGGAAGGTGAAAGAATGAGTTTATCTGAAAAAACCATTGAGGAAACAGTATCAACCCTCCCGTTGCCGGATAAGATTATCAGTAACCTGAGTAATGAACTCAAGAAGACCAGGGTTACAAAGAAACAGCTTGATGAGGTAATCGAACGTGCATTAGCAGCATATGAAAATTCCCGGATTCCTCCATGTGAGGCTGCTGGTGTTGTTTCTGCCCAGTCTATTGGTGAACCGGGCACGCAGATGACTATGAGAACATTCCACTATGCGGGTGTTGCAGAAATAAACGTAACACTCGGATTGCCCCGTTTGATAGAAATCGTGGATGCAAGGAAAAACCCAAGTACTCCGATGATGACAATATTCCTTGAGAAAGAGTATGCTTTTGACAGGGATAAGGCGCGGGAACTTGCCTGGAAGATAGAAGCCACTTATATTAATTCACTTGGAAATACGTCGACGGACATTACCGAGATGAAAATCATAATCGAGTTGAACAAGAAAGCACTTAACCAGAGAAATATTGAAGTGGAAGAACTTGCAGGGAAAATCGAGGAGGAGCTCGGTATTCCTGTTTCATCTTCCGGGACTACATTGACAATGGGACCTGAAGAGCCTTCTTACAGGCAATTGCTCCAGCTCGGTAAGCAGCTGCGGACCGTTACATTAAAAGGAATTAAAGGAATTAAAAGAGTCGTTATCAGGAAAGAGGAAAGCGGTGAGTACGTTTTATACACCGAAGGTTCAGAGCTTAAACAGGTGCTTGGTATAGATGGTGTTGATAATACGAGGACAAGGACCAATAACGTCAATGAGATTTTTGAAGTAATGGGAATCGAGGCAGGGAGGGCTGCCCTTATCCACGAAGCTACAGAAACCCTGAACGAGCAGGGTCTTACAGTGGATATACGCCACCTCATGCTTGTTGCTGATATCATGAGCGTTGACGGTGAAGTAAAATCAATAGGAAGGCACGGCATATCAGGTGAAAAAGCAAGTGTACTTGCCAGGGCTGCATTCGAAGTAACGGTGAGCCACCTTCTGGATTCAGGTATAGCCGGGGATGTTGATGAACTCAGGGGAGTGACCGAAAATGTAATAGTGGGGCAGCCTATCAGGCTGGGAACTGGAAATGTCAGATTAATTTCTAAAAAAGCCACATAGAGGAGGTAAATTATGGAAACGGATATAAATAAAGTACTGCGAAGCGTTCTTTCTACAGGTAAGGTTTTTATTGGTACAAAACAGACAATATATGCTGTTAAGAACGGGAAAGCACAGGTTGTTGTAGTATCATCCAATTGTCCCGATAAAACACTGGATGAGATAAAGAGCGTACCGGTTGTAAGATTCCCTGAATCTGGTATTGAGATGGGCATTGCTTGCGGCAAACCCTTCCCGATAACGGCAATGGCAGTTGAGGAACCTGGAGATTCGGATATACTCTCTTTCGGGAGCAATGAATGAGTGAAGTCAGGTTAAACAGTGACGTGATAAGGTATATTGCATTATTTGAAAGCATAACAGGTGCCCGTGCAAAGGATTGTTACGAGGATACCGATGGAAGGCTGCTCTTCGTGGTAAAGAACGGTGATATGGGAATCGCAATCGGAAAAGGAGGTGAACATATAAACCGTGTCAGGAAGTCAATAGGTAAGCATATTGAAATCATCGAACATTCTGACAACCCTGTTGAGTTCGTGAAAAATGCGTTTCATCCTTTTTCAGTAAAGAAAGCTGATGTGGTTATTAAGGATGATAAGCGTATAGCTTATGTAGAGGTACTTACTAAAGAGAAAGGTCTTGCCATTGGCAGAGATGGCAGGAATATCGAAAAAATAAAAAAGCTTTGCCGGAGACATCATAATATAGACGATGTGATTATCCAGTAATCAATATAACAATCCCCGAAATGGGTATTGGAGGAATGAAAACTTCATGGGAAAAGGAATGTATGCGGCTCGCAAGTTAAAAAGCGATCATAAGAATTTCAGATGGAAAGATAAGGATTATAGCAGGCGTGCACTTAATCTTGATATTAAGGCTGACCCGCTTGGCGGGTCACCACAGGCACGGGGTATTGCACTTGAAAAGGTCGGAATCGAGGCTAAACAGCCCAATTCGGCAATCCGGAAGTGTATAAGGTTACAGCTTATTAAAAACGGGAAACAGATTACTGCTTTCTGTCCTGGTGACGGTGCTATTAATTTTATTGATGAGCATGACGAAGTTGTCGTGGAGCGAATCGGCGGAAGAATGGGCGGTGCAAAGGGAGACATTCCCGGTGTGCGATGGAAGGTAACTGCTGTTAATGACATGGATCTCAGGCAGATGGTTATTGGTAAGAAGGAAAAACCTGTGAGGTAATATGCAGAAATTGTTTGGAAAATGGGATTTTACCGAAGTTGAGGTCAGCGACCCTGGCGTCAGGAATTATATTGCCCTCACGCCGACATCAGTTCCGCATTCAAGCGGCAGGAATTCTAAACAGCAGTTTGCCAAGTCGAACCTGAACATTGTCGAGAGACTTATTAACAAGTTGATGAGGGAAGAACATAATACCGGTCAGAAGATAACTGTTTACAGGAATGTTGAACTTTCCTTCGATATAATTAATAAGAGGACAGGGCGGAACCCGATACAGGTGCTGGTGGATGCTGTCGGGAACGCGGGTCCGAGAGAGGAAACTGTCAGGTTGCGGTATGGCGGTATTGCTGTCCCGAAAGCGGTTGATGTTGCACCCCAGCGCCGTGTGGATACTGCACTCAGGCTGATTTCAGAAGGTGTGCACAAGGCTGCATTCACAACCAGGAAACAGTTACCGGTGGCTATTGCCGAGGAGATTATTGCAGCAGCTGAATGGGATGTCAAAGGCTATGCAATGGGCAAGAAGGATAATATGGAACGGGTTTCAAAAGCAGCGCGGTAATATTTTTCTTGCATAACCTGTTAAGGGTTATGCAAATCTCTTTATTATTCCATGGAACCTGACAGTTCCATGTTTTTTTGTTATGATGCTGCCGGGGTTACTGTGGGATATAACGGTTGTACATTATAAGATTCCGGTTTTTTATTACCGCATCCA
>JACUTP010000242.1 GCA_014859785.1 Candidatus Methanoperedentaceae archaeon
GCTGTATCATGGGCACGGTGGCAAACGAAAGCGCCCCGAACCCGACCATTGTAGTCATGCCAGAACCTATGATAGCAGAACCTATGCCGTGAACCGTGGTTTTCAGTGATTCAAGCTGGTTTTCTTTCTTTGCGCGCTCTTCCCCGTACCTGGTTACCATGAACACGCCGTATTCAACACCAAGACCGAGAATCATGGAGCTAAGGCTTACCGTGGCAACGGAAAGCGGAATACCAAGCCAGCCAAGTGTTCCCATTGTCCATATAAGTCCAAATGAGAGCGGAATGAAAACGAGGAGGCCTTTTGTATATGAGCGCTGCATAACGAACAGGAGCAGGAGTATGATACTTGCCGAAACTGCAAGGGTGACAGCAGCATCACGCCTTAACAGTTCGAAAATGGTGATTCTCATGTTCGGCGCGCCTGTTACCCTGAAAACCACACCTGGCGGTTTTGGCGTGTAATCAATCTGTTCCTGTACCATGGCATTGAATTTCCGTACTTTATCCTCGCCAGAACCAATATCGGCAGAAATGCTCATGAGTGCGGTTTTGTAATTTTTGCTGAAATATCCTGAAACGTAAGGGTTATTTTTCATGGCAGATGAAATTTCATCAGGTGCGACATCTTCTCTTCCCCTGAACAAACTTGCAGGTGAACTGACACTTGTAACACTTTCCTTATCCAGCAAGGCATCCTCAAGAAATATCAATGACTGGATAACCCGCGGGTCACGTATATCCCGGATTGCCCTGTCAGAATCAACAGATTCGTCCATCATAACCGCTATAATAACTGTATCCCTGCCCCCGAAGTTATCTGAAACCCGGTCATTAATTTTAAAAATCGGCATTTCAAGAGGCATCTCGTTCCTGACATCAGAGTTTATTGATAAGTCCTTAAGACCTATGCCAAGGGTTATAGTAAGTAAGATAATAATTCCAGCAAGCAGTTTTGTATGTTTTTGCTGGAATTCTGCAAGTTGTTTCAGTTTTATCTCAAGGAAATCCGCCATATTACATTCCGGCTCTTAAACTATTTATCGTTAAAGGGTACAAACCCGTATTTAAACTTTATGAGTTAAAACAACCCCACAGTTGTTTTTAAACAAAAAACGTTAAATACCCGCTGGATAAACTAACATACTGTGTTGGAAAAATTAAAACAACTTGGTCTTACAGGATACGAAGCGCAGGCATATCTGTCACTGCTCAAACTGGGTAATGCCGAAGCAAACGAGATAGCTGTTAGCACTGGCATACCTATGGGGCGCATATACAATGTCCTTTCAAGCCTTGAGGAAAAACGGTTACTCCGTGCACAGGATACCAGACCGAAAAGATATTCGGGTGTAGAACCTCCAGCAGCGATGGAACGCCTTTCAAATATAAGGAAAGAAGAACTTAAACAGGCGGCTTCACAGATAGAAACACTGGCTTACGACCTTACTTCCCGGCTATCTGATGTGAAAGTGAATAAACCGGAAAAAACATTCTGGACAGTAGCAATCAGGGATGAGTCAGAGGAACTTGTACGGGAATCAATCCAGGGAGCCAGGGAGGAGATTTTGTTTTTCATGGCTTCAAAGATGACTGCTGAAAGGGTTAAAAAAGAGATGCTTGCGAATAAATATTCAGGGATAATGGATGCTATTCTGGAAGCTGTTAAACGAGGAGTTGAGGTCAGGGTCATCATTAATAATGAAGTGGATATGTGTGTGCTTGAAGAATATCCTGCCGTACAAGAATTGATGACGCATTCTGGCAATGGATTTGAATGCAGGCTTGCTGCTATCCCTTCAACAGCGTTTGACATAATCGACATGGAGGCAGTGCTGCTAAAAATGGTAAACCCGTTGAATCCCGAAGGACTGTTTGCAGTTGTTAACGTGAGGGATGGAAAATTTGCCGGGGAACTCAGGGAGAAGTTCTTTAAAATCTGGGAAA
>JACUTP010000044.1 GCA_014859785.1 Candidatus Methanoperedentaceae archaeon
TTTGTAGATGATAATATCTCGCTGAATAAGAAGCGAATGGCAAGGATCTGCGATCTGATCATAGAGCGTGACCTGGATATCTCCTGGACAACACCCAACGGCGTTTCGGTAGCAACCCTGGACAGGGATCTTTTGTACAGGATGAAAAAGAGCGGCTGCTATCAGCTTGCCTTCGGGATCGAGTCAGGGAACGAGCATGTCCTTCACAGTATAATACGCAAACCGCTTTCTTTATCAAGGACAGGGGATGTTATCAGGCATGCAAGGGATGCGGGTATATGGACACATGGTTTTTTTGTTATAGGTTTTCCTGGTGAGACGGACGGGATGATCATTGATACCCTTGATTTTGCCCGGAATTCCGGGCTTGATTCTGCCTTTTTTTCTATTGCCACTCCTTTTCCTGGCACTGAACTCCATAATCTCCTGGCTAAAGAAGGTATAAGGATTGATGATTTCTCAAGATTAAGGAACATGGATTCAGTAACAGGTACAGGTAATTTCACGCAGGAGGAAATTGTGAATATTCAGAGAAGGTTAATAAGAGATTTCTATAAATTCCGCTTCTGTGAAGAGATAAAACCGAATAACATACTGAGAAGAGCCAGGAACATCAGGTCTATATCAGATTTCCGGTTTTTAACCGGAAAATTCTCAAGGCTTGCCGGGATATGGTAGTCTGGATATCGACACCTTAAATACAGGGATTGCGCTTGTATTGCCCCTTTTCCATATGAGGAACTGCTGCTGAACCCCGTCCCTGGTATGATAAGCATCCGAGTATACATTTTCAGGGATTATGAACTCCGGCTGGATTATCTTTTTTGTATTATTAAGTTTTAGCTCCCCGATGGTTATATTCGTTCTGCCCCTGACAACCTCAAAAACCAGGGTATCAAAGCCCGCATCCTGCAGCGTGATCTCAAACCTGGAATTATAATTCGCATCAGGTATCGTTAAAACGATGCCCCCGTATCCGGGGTTCTGGATAGACCTTGAGTGGTTTTTTGCCTCGCTCCATGCTTTTCCATATATCCATCCATTATTACTTTTGGTCCAGTTATCTGCCGGTTCGCCTATGAATATCGCCGGTTCCTCCATTCTGGCAAAGGTGTTATTTGAGTTTCGTTTGAACAAATGGGAAGAGATACCGTACCGGTCAGTGAACGTTCCCATGTTCTCATAATATACGAGATATTCATTCAGGAAATCGTTCATAGACCAGGAAAACGAGATATCGGTGGTGTAGAGCACATACGCAGGATCAATTTTTGTGTACCTATCCACAAGTACGATATAGGTAGCGTTTAACTCACTTTGGGAATCGAGTGGAAATGTTCCGAGTGCTCTGCCCTTATACCCGAGCCAGTAGAGATTGATGTTATTTTGCGTATTGCCCATATAGAATGCGCCTTTTATACCGCTGTAGACCTCAAGGACAGTGTAATGTGCATTTGTAATAAAGAATTCTCCGCCTTTGCTTAAGTCTTTATTATCTGTGATATAATAAGGGGTATTATTGTTTGAGATATATCCTGCCACATCTTTTAAGGAATCTATATGCCACCAGTCATCGATAAGAGCAGCCGAATGGATGGAGCCATCAACAGTGCTGCTGTAATCAGAGGATAATCCTGCCAGGAGGAATAGTATCAATATGGCTGCAGTATATCCCCTGAAGGTTCGTATTTTATAAATTATCTTCTCCATGGAATACCCGAAAAATATGCAAATAGATGGCGCCAGGATCAGAAGGTAGCGTGCGAAATATGTCCCTGGGAAAGTTGTGAAGATAATTATGTTTAATAGAAAAGCCAGCACGTAAAAGGCGCTCAGGTAATGCCGCTCATGAAGAGCCCTCTCGGTCAGCAACCCGAGCCCAATCATAGAGATAATAAAGGAAATGAACCCTATATGAGTGCTTACAGTTATCAATGCCCAGTTAAAAGCAATCTCCTGTCCCACACTCCATCCATAAGAGGTTTTGAGGATAACCCACGGGAAATAGATGCTCTGCCCGAGGAGCAGGGATATCAGGAGTATCACAGCAGTGTACGGGATAATAAACCGGATTATCCTGAGGGGTTTTTGCTTTCTTATCAATAAGTGGATAATGGTTATAAGCAGAAAAACACCTGCATAGACCTTGGTAAATGTCGCCAGGCCAAACATGGCTCCTGCTATCTGCAGGAGATATAACCTGTCAGATGATATGTACTTTGAATAAAAGTAAATACCCGAGGTTATGAAAAGGATTGTTAGCATATCAAGGGTTGCAAACCTGGAATAAGCCACAAAGTAAGGGTTAAAAGCAAAAATAAAGGAGGCTATAATCCCTGTAAGAGTACTGTACTCCGAGCCCAGTTTATAGATAGAGTAAGTAACGAGTACTGATATCAATACCGTTACTGAACGGAATAAAATCTCATCGCTCATAAAATTAAAAATTTTATAGATAACAGCCATCAGTACAAAATAAACCGGAGGATGGGCTGTACCCAGCATCCTCATGCTCTGCCAGTCATAACCGTTTGCTGCCACGTCCTTCACGATCTTCACATAAATGGCTTCATCAAAAACAAATGAACGATCGTCTATGCCGATGATCCGCACAGTGAATGCAAAAAGCAGCACAAGAGATACAATGAATCTATTTTTTAAATGCTCCATATTTTTTAATCGAATCAAGTATCTCTACTATGCGTGCAGATTCTTCAAGCTTATTTAGATTATTTAACCCTTTTTTTATACGATTAATAAAATCAGTATCCTGGTCCAGGTAGGATCTGCCCAGAGCCCACATGGGATTCCTGAGGTCCATATTTTTTGGAAAAATTGTATGGGTTCCTTTCCCTGTCCGGTATTCCTTTATCCTGCCGCTGTATATCTCAGGAGCAAGAACCCCCTTATCGCCTACAATCTTAAGGGTCTTGAGATCTCCCGTATGCAGGTATTCTGAAAGCGGCGCCCATATTGCCTGCAGGTGACCTGTGGTACCGTTGTCAAATCTTATAGAGATATTGGCGATATTATCAACAGGCAGGTCATCGTATGTACTGCTGAAGCCATAAGCCTCCACGATTGTACTGTCCATGAACCAGGAGCTTATATCGATCAGGTGGCATAAGCCGTCCGTCAGTACACCGCCTCCCTTATCTGGATCCAGATAGAATGTTTTTTCCTCTCGCAAATAAGCTGCTTCGGCAAGATAATACCCGTTTACTGTGATAACCCTGCCGATATGCCCCCTCTTTAAAAGATTTTTTGCTAATCTTAACTGGGGCATGAATCTGAGATTATAGCCTGTCTCGACAATAAGGGCAGTATCCTCTGCTAACTTTTTAATATCAACTGCCTCGTCTGGTGTCATGCATAGTGGTTTTTCAACAAACACATGCCTGTCGTGCTTCAGGCAATCTATTACCAGGGCATGATGGGTGTGGGGAGGGGTCAGTATAAAAACAGCATCCACACGGTCAAGGAACTCCCTGTAGTCCTGGAAACTTCTGCTTTCCTCAATGCCAAAGCGCTTGCAGGTATTCTCCAGGGCCCTCATATCGGTATCCGAAACAAAGATAGATTTTATATCCGGGTTTTTGATAAGGATAGGAAGATGAACGTTCCTTGCTATGTTGCCGCAGCCGATAACCCCTATATTGATCTTCATTTTTCCACCTATATATCAATTTTAGTCGCTCTGCGAAGCAGCATTGAGGCAGCATCGCGGTACGATATCTTCTGTTTCAGCGTCTCTTTATCTACTGCTCCAAGGACATCGCCAACAAATGCAATCGAATTCCCCAGCATCTCAAGACGCCTCCCGAGGGATGCGACATAAAAACCAAGCCCTGTAGTGCTGCAGGGCAGAAACCCCACCGTTTTATATGGATCCGGATTATCAAGAAGTTCTGCTTCTCCTGTGATCTGTATGTCTCTTTTGCCAAGAACCTTCTTTGCCAGTTCAAGATGGGGTACTTTTTTTATTCCCATGTAAGCTGCTGCCACGAGGTCTGTAGATAGAACATCATCCCCTGCAATAAAAACATTATCCTTCCTGTGCAGCCCATCCACAGGTCCTCTTCCCTCGATGCCCATATTCCCCTCAATAATGGTAAGATCCGGTCTGTAAAATCCTATCAGGTCAACAATAATGCTATCAATAAAGGGGTGAAGGCTCTCCTTATCCTTCCTTGTAATCATGCCAAAAAGATTCTTTGCTCCCAGGCTCACCTTTGTAAAAACATGGGTCTTCAATCGTGCCATATCTATCAGGCATTCGCATTCATACAGTGTGAGGGGAATATTAAGCGTGCCAATAATCAGACCATCTATGTCCACCTTAACCGACTCATCCTTTGACAGGTTTATGATCTCAGTGTGTTTGAGCTCTTTATACCCAAGCCGCTTAAAAGCGATATCAGCATTCAGGGCTGTGGCATCGGATTCAACAACCTTTATCCGGGCATCCGGGTTAATCTCCAGTATGCGGGCTATCACATCCCTCACGGATTCAACACCTGTTGTTACCGGAGAAGATGCTATTGTACACAGGTTTGCTTTGATAGCATAGTTATTAACTTCAGGAAGCTTTTTAAAAGCTGCTGCCATCACCTCTTCTGATGTCCTTCCGATGGTTACTGATGATGGCAGGGTTCCCATGCGGTAATAATAAGAGCAGGATGTAATTAAACTTTCTAATTCCTTATAGAAAATCTGCCACTTTTCCACATGTGGATAAAAACTGGTATTACAGTGAGAACAGACAGGATAATCCAGGCGTTGAACAGAGTAATTTTGACCCCATACCACATATTCAGAAAAAGGATGCTCAGTGTTGAAAGTGAAATGGAAAGGGCAATCGACAGGGCAAACACCTCAAAAATATCCATTTCTTTTCTATCAAAAAGCAAAAGACACCATGCCATACCCGGGATAAAGAACAGAAATACACCACCCAGGATCGCCAGTAGAAGCTCTATCATCTTACCTCGTAGATATATATCCTATTCTCGCTATGTACTAATTTCAGGGATTCCAGATTTATCTCTTCCCTGCTGTACACATAATCCGGTTTTAGCTCTAACAGGATTTCTTCTTTCACCTCAATATTTCCTCTAAAAAAACCCAGGCTTTTATTAATGCTCTCTTCACTTGATCCCAGCCTTCCCCGCATAATGGATATAACCTTCTGGCCACCAATCACTCCGATTGCTTCAGAACTTCCGGGCGCTGCCAGGACAACCGCATCCGGTGGGGCATTATCTCTTAACCACAGGATCGGCTCGTATTCCTCTGGCTCCATTATCAGCGGTATATCATTTCTATAAGCAGGGGTTGAACTGATCTGAAGGATTAAGATGATAATAACAAGTGCTGCTGCAATTCTTTTATTCCTGATTGACCGGTATATGTGGTACAGCCCGATTCCTGCCAGGATTATCAGGATCTCAGAGATATACAAAACAACTCGCTCATAGGGAGCTAAAAAGGCATATCCAAGATAAATGTACGCCAGTATGAGGGGAAGCAGCGCATCCACAGACAACGGAAGTATTTTCGCTTCATTCTCAGTCATTGTTTTAAAGATGCCGAAAATTGAGAGTCCGAAAGCTATTATTCCCATGTATGCCGGAAACTGCATTACAGCAACGAATCCATTGATAGGGTCCGAGCGCGGGAAGGTCAATACCTTAAGTATCTTTATTATATAGCTTATAACAGAACCTTCAAAAGGGACAATCACAAGAAGTAAAATAAGTAATACGGTACTGGAAATGAGGAATTTATTTTTATTATGCCTGACAATCCCTGGATTAAATACCAGGTAAAGACCAAATATCGGAATGAATATGATTGCTGAGGCTGGATGCGCTAACGTAGTGGCAGCAAAAACAAACAAAAGTACAGGAAGATATTTACCTGAAACCAGGGATCTCAGGAAAAGGTATAGGATTAAAGGGAGAAAGGCAAGACCGAAAGAGGATGCCACCAGGAACCACGGGCCAAGAAAAGTTACATTACTTTTAAGCGTCATGACAAAAACAGCCGACATGAATGCAGGAAGTTCGTTCTTTGTAAGGTAACGCACCAGGATAAAGGTATTAAAAGACATTATAAAGGTAAAGAGTGTTGGAAGGACAATTCCCATCTCCAGGGCAGGGATTCTTGTGAAAAGACTTGATAACGCAACAAGGAGATTGTAGTTAATCTGCCACATGGCAGAGTTGGTATTTGTAACACCGTGGGCTTCTTCATTGAAATTGATATAATATGGATTCCCTGTGAGAAAAGGATTGTACAGGATTATTTTTTCTTCTTCCAAAATTTCCTGGGAGATCCTTATATTATGCCATTCATCTGCATGAAATGGGAAATTGTAGTTGAAATGAGGGGTGCCTGTTATGTAAATACTTAATATGATTAATACGGATATAATGACCAGGAACCTATTAGTGATAATACCAACCCATCTTTCTGGAAGCATGGTTAACCTCAATGAACCAGGGGTTTTAATACCCGTAGTTTACAACTATATACAGGATATATAAACATTGCATAAGTACTAAATTTTATCTATAAAGAAGCCAGTTAATACCGTGGATATGGAATGGATAGGAGAAGGTTATGTTAGAAGATAACCAGGAGAAGTTACATATTTCAGTTATTATTCCGACCTATAATGAGCGGGGGAATATAGAAAGATTAATTCCGCAGGTTGCAGAGATCCTCCAGAATTATAATTATGAGATGGTTGTTGTAGATGATTCATCCCCTGATGGCACAGCAGAAGCTGCAAGTGAATTAGCGGAAAAGTATAATGTCAGGGTTTTAGTTAGACAGGAGAAGTCAGGTTTATCATCGGCTGTGGTTGAAGGATTTAATGCATCCCTGGGTGACATAGTCGGTGTAATGGATGCGGATATGCAGCATCCTCCCGGGTACATAATAGATTTCTTACAGGCTATTTCGGATGGCTGCGATATTGCAGTTGGATGCAGGTATATGGAAGGCGGAAAAACCGAGGGCTGGAGCATGTTCAGGTTATTAGTCTCAAGAGTTGCCATCATGCTTACAGCCCCTTTAACAGATGTAAAAGATCCACTGAGCGGGTATTTTTTCTTCAAAAGAAAGGTTATTGAGAATGTTTCATTCAACCCCACAGGCTTTAAGATACTGCTGGAGATACTGGTAAAAGGATTTTATAATAACGTAAAAGAGATCCCGTACAGTTTTAAACCCAGGGAGGAGGGGGAAAGCAAACTTGTTGTCAGCGAGTTTGCCAGTTACCTTAAGTTACTGTATAATCTCTATAGATTCAAGCTGGGGAAAGTAAGTCAGTACCAACAGATATTTATGATATGAGAACGTAAATTTGTCTGGAGATAGAATGGATAGGAGTGGTTTGAAATTAGTAAATATGCTGTCGGCTTCTAATAAAAAGGAGTTTACTGTCCATCTTATTAGCAGCATAACTGTTTTACTTTTGATTCTGGCTGGCTCTCCTTTTTTTAATATAGTAACCGGTATCGGGGCTGATGCAGCTTCCAATCCTTACGTTCCTGCTTCTATTTCAAACCTGGCAAATTCTGACGCAACTTCAAGCGGCTCTTTTATTTTCTGGGATACCAACGTATCCAGTGATAACAGGATATATTATGGACTGAATGAAGCTGATGTTAATAATCTGGTAAATGGTACCTGGAGTCACTGGGATAATAATACGTTTAATGTAAGTATAAGATTATCAGGTCTTTCTGCAAATGCCACATATTATTATAAACCCGAGAGCTGGCATTCAGGACTTGCCAATAATTCAGTGCCTGCCAGTGCCATTATAACTCTAAGACCAGGGGTCTGGGTCAATCCTTCGGAATATATGGTCAGTCCTGCAGGATGGATGCCCTCACCGGAAAATTTCCGTACTGTTAACATATCAGCAGCACCACTGAATAGTAATGGACGTTATATCACCGGTCTTTCACTTGAAGCTGTTATCTATAACAGTACTGGCAGTGAAATCGGCAGGACAGGTTTAAGCGGCAACGGTCCTTATTCAGGTAATTTCATTCTGCCGGATTATCTGGATGAAGGTGGATACGTGGTAAGGATCAACGGCTATCCGATTGCTGGAGAGTTCAGCGTACTCAGATGGGGCTGTTCCAGCTGCCATGTCGGTCCCGGAGCCAATTATCCCTCTACATTCGATCCCGGAACAGTTCATCCCGAGCATTTTGATACTACTAATATATATGTGGTGCATGATGAACAGGTCATAACCTCCACAACACAGTGTGCATGGTGTCATCGTATTAGACCCCCGAGCTGGGTAGCCCATCCCAATGATTACGGATGCAGCAACTGCCACAGGCTTCCTTCAGGCACTACCCCTGCCCTGTCCTGCGAGAACTGTCATAATGACAGGACAACGAACCAGAATATTCTGTCCCAGCGCTATGGTCAGGATAAACACTTAAACCAGGCATGCAGCAACTGCCACGGCAGCCTGACATCTTTGAACACTAAACCGGGGTGCACAACCTGCCATCCGGGGCCTGGATCAAACCTCACCACCGTTCCGGATTCTATCAGTGATAAAAGCCATTCTAACGATAAGACAGTAGCCTGCGGCATGTGCCACAACAGTGAACACGATGTTAAGTCCCTGGCACTGGATGCCAAAACATGCAGGAGCTGCCACACAGGTATAACCCATGACGGAGGAGCACAGTGCGCAAGCTGCCATGGAAGCGATCCCCATGAAATAACATCAGCTGGCGGTGAGGCATGCATAGAATGCCACGGTACCAATTACCCGGACGCAAACCCCATGGCAAAAACAACCCTGGTTGATATATCAGCCTTCGGGGAATCCATTCACCTTAACATCAATGCTACTCCCCCTGATACTGTTAATAATGATGACTGCTGGTCATGCCACTATAACAAGGACATGAACCGCCAGAACATAAGGAAATGCGGCGACTGCCACACAAAGCCGCAGCAGTGGCATGGCAATGCGAATATCACGACCAACATTTCGAAACTCTGGTAAAACACATTCTCAACATTATAGATGAACCTCAAAGATGCAAGATCAGGAGAGAAGTAATTACTGTTTTATTAACCACTCATAATAATATTCATCCATCTTTTTAAAATTTCATATATTGTGAATTCTTGATAACTTTCAAGCGGCTCAGGGACGGTTTCCTCTGCCACTGTCCTGGTAAGCGATTCTGTGGGTGCAGGGGTTGGACGCGCATCAACCTGTATCCTGCGGCTGGCTGCTGTAGGTGGTGATGATGTTTGCTGTGTGGTTTTTACGGGAAATGTCCCGTTACCAATGGTGGGACCGGTTACTATAATGGTCTGCTGCTGATAATTATACCGTTCAGTGCTCATTACATCCTTGAGTTTATCCCGTGTATCTGCTTTACCTCTTCTAACCGTGACCGTGCGAATCTCGCCATCTTCATCCTCATATTCATAGGTTATGGTCGTTGTTGTTTCTTTCTCAGATTTATTCGATGCGTTAAGTATTAGTCTTGTGTTCTCAGCAATGTGGAATTTATAGGTACCTGAACTATTGAAAGTGAACCTGGACTTTGACCCTGGACCCCCCAGAGCCTTTCCGCCTTCCCACAGGAGGTTATCGCTCAGTATCGTGATCCTTTCGCCTTCGGTATCCATATTAACCCATTCTATAGAATCACCTGTGTTGATGTTAAGGGTCTTGCTCGTGTAATTGATAGGTTGGCTTATATTGTACGACCTGACAGCCCAGAATCCGAATTCCCGATCAGTGAACACCACATACACCTCGCCTGCAGCAGGGAATGAAGAAAATATCAGCAATACTAATGCCATAAAAATTATCTTACCGCTCATTTTGTATCATCCCCGGGATCTACTTTGATACCAGGCTGTTTATTTTTCTTTATCCTCTCTTTTATCTCGCTAACCACAAGTTTCAGATCTATAAGTTTATATCCTGTTACTATATAACTTGCCCACGAATAGTAAAAATACACATAAAACAGCATTGCCAGGAATAATATTCCTATCATTATATTAAGCCCGTATATTGCACTCATTATGATACCGGCTGATGGAATAATCAGGACGGGGGCGACCGCCCATGGCCATGCTGCCGAATTGCCAAAAAGCTTGAACTCTGCTGTGATAAATGCCCACCATGTCAGGTAGATTGAAAGTATGAAATAATGGACTATACCGAGGGGGTATGAAGAAATGTACACAAGTCCTGAAAATGTAAAGAATATCAGTACAAGTATCTTCGAAATGAATTTAAACGATACACCTGGAAGAATGAAAGCCCTGGATGCGTCAATGTCCTCGGACCTCATGAAATAATCCAGGGTTTTATTCAGCTTCTGGTTTGTTCTGACCATTTCTTCTTCCATCGAATCTATCCTGCCCGATGTTTCTGTAAGAAGGTTCAGGATCGGCTCTACCCTGGAATTCCATTCCATTTCCATTTTTTCTTTTGCTATCCTGGATAGAATAGTATAATAAATACCCTGCCACACTGTCAGGTAAGATATCGTCATAACGAAAATATCTATCAGCAGTGCTACCGGGTTAAGGGTGGTTAAAATATTCACTATGAATGAGAACGTGGAAATGAGCGCTATTATGCCGCCTAATAAGATCGAACTTATTGAAGATACAGGAGCAAGTTTTATCCTGAGTTTTCTTTTTGGTTTTTTAACCTGTTCTTTTGTTATTTCAGGATCGCTCATCGTTTATTCCTCTGCATCAGAATGATATACCCAAACAGTGCGAAAATCGTAAGTACTATTCCCCAGGCTCTTATAGCAGCTGAAAGTTGCTGGATGAAAGTGAACCTGTCCCCGAATTTATATATAATGCCCTGTTTCGAATAATCTACAATGAACAGCGCGCCAAAGTTCTTTATTACAAGCGGGCGGTTATTGACCTGGATGGCTTTGGCTTTAATATTTTCCGGTTTCGTGTTATAGTTATCTTTCCTGGGACTGTTGTCACCTTTTGTTATTATTGCGCCGTTATTTATGCTTATTACCCTGTGGCTTACATCATAATTTTTGTTTTTCACATCGAACGTAATAATATCACCGACTTTTGGTGTTAAAGATACGGACTGGACGATAATCATATCTCCCCGCTGGAATTCCGGTTTCATCGAATCTGAAACTATTACCATGGGTGAAACCATTTTCAAGCCAAGGATGACAACCATGACAAACAGTATTATGAACGTCAGCCAGTCCCTTCCAACCGTATCTTTTTTCAATTCTGCGCGGCGGGGTTTGCATTGTGAAGCTATCAGACCGATTATTATCCTGTTTTTTTTCTTGTAAAGATGGAATAAGGCAAGCAGCACCAGGAATATCCCGGATACTATCAGTCCGTCTGATATATCTATTCCGCTGTAGGTCAGGTCCATTGTCATTAGCTCCAGTTATGATGATTCATGACACCCTGTATATATGCACAGCGTATCCATCAAAGCTGTCCGTGAACTGTCCGTTATTCACACTGAGTGTTCT
>JACUTP010000243.1 GCA_014859785.1 Candidatus Methanoperedentaceae archaeon
AATCTTGGGCATAAATTCCAGGATTGGAAACTATGCTTGAAATTGAGGAATACATCATGATAAGAGAACTAAAGCCTGGAGATCATTTTTCAATGTATCGAACCCTTTTTCAAACCAATTGGGTAAACCAACAATGAAACCGACAATGAGGCGGGTTTTTCAGATGTTCGATGGAATTACTGTGCTGATTGTTTTGGAAAACGAGGTCGAAAAAATAGTTAGTATTTTAAATCTTACCGAAATACAAAAGAAGATACTTGCACTAATGGGTGAGGATTATAAAATGTATTTATGTTAAGAGGGATGTGTGAAATGTGGGTTCAATGATGCACTTGCGAACATCGACCGTTTCATTGAGGATATACAATTCAAAACGCCTTAATTCATCGATTGGTTATAAATCGCCGATCAATTTTGAAAAGGCGTTAACTTTAAATATTGTAGCTTAACTGACTGTCTACTAATTGGGCGCAGTCCAATATACCTTAAATCAAGTTATGTTAAGTTTAGCTATCACATCATCCACTCCCATAACTTCCTGCTCCCCTGTCTTCATGTCCTTGAGCGCAACTTTTTCTGCCTCAAGCTCATCCTTACCCGCAATCACAACATGACTTGCGCCTATGGTGTTGGCATACTTCATCTGTTCCTTGAACTTGCGCCCCATTACGTCAATATACACAACAGCATGTTCCCTGAGCTTATTTGCAATAACAATCCCTTCCTTTCGCGTATCATCAAAACACACAACAACAACACGCGTCTTTTCCTCAGGTGCAGCCTCGCACACTTCCATTATCCTGTCAAACCCCAGTGCATATCCGGTTGAAGGTGTATCCTCTCCCCCGAACAGTTTTGCAAGCCTGTACGAGCCGCCGCCGCATACCTGGTTCTGCGCACCAAGCCCTTCACAGTATATCTCAAAAACCATGCCGGTATAATAATCAAGCCCCCGTGCAATCCCGAGGTCAACCCGGTACTCAAGCCCGTACACGTCCAGGAGGTCAAGCAGTGCCTCAAACCTGTCCATATCCACGGAATCCCCGACAAGCTCCCGTGCCTCCTGGACTGCGTTAATGCCCCGAAGACCTATCAGGCGGAATAACCTGCCCCGCATCTCATCAGGCGCGTTTATTTCCTCAAGGAACTCCTCAAGCCCCTTATCATCCTTCTTATCCACAAGCCGCATAATCTTGCTCTGGTGTTCTGGCAGTATATCTTTAAAGAGTGTTCGCATAATCCCAAGATGCCCGACATGCAAATCCCCGCTGACTCCCACGCTACGCAGCATCTCAACAGCAAGGGCTATAACCTCTGCATCAGCCTCAGGGCGGTCGCTTCCGATAATCTCGATACCGAACTGGAAAAACTCGCGGAACCGTCCTTTTTGTGGGCGCTCGTACCTGAAGCAGTTATCAAAATAATAGAATTTCAGGGGTTTTGCCGACTTCTGGAGTTCCTCAACGTACATCCTCACAACTGGAGCGGTCAGTTCAGGGCGCAGTGCAATCTCGCGGTCGCCCTTATCCCTGAAATTATAAATCTCACCAAGTATGCCATCACCCGATTTTAAAGTAAAAAGCTCGATATTCTCAAAAGTCGGGGTCTTTATTTCCCCGTATCCCCATCTTTCGGCAACATCGCGCAGGTTATTCTCGACGTACTTTCGCTTTGCCATCTCTTCAGGGAGAAAATCACGTGTGCCCCTGGGTTTCTGGATTTTCATAACTATACTTCCTGATGCCCGACAACGGCTTATTCCTTTATAAATCCTTATGGTTTTTTTTGTCCACCTGCATAATCCTGACCGGGAACTATATCAATATGTATCCTGCCGTTAATTAATCCTTGATTGGATAATAATAACATCTCTCAAGATTACTCTTACCTGCTGTTATTTAAAATGGGGATTTTGTGAAAAA
>JACUTP010000045.1 GCA_014859785.1 Candidatus Methanoperedentaceae archaeon
AATCAGAATGACAGACGTGATAAATACCAATAGCGGAATGGCATATCCCACGAACACGATTATTGCCAGTACGGTATTGATAAAACCGTTAACAGACTGGCGCAGTGCATCTGTAATGCCCCATCCGTCACCCCCGATCGGTGCAGGTTCTGCCATGCTGACAGTAATTGTTGACATCACTATGCCCTGGTTAAGATAATTCAGTCTGCCTGTGAGTCTTTCTATCTCACCACGGACACGCTCAAGTTCGTTTTCCACTTCCAGGACTTCTTGCACCGTGACTGCCATCTCCAGGATTTCCTGCAACCGTTTCTCCTGTTTTTCAAGATTGCCGAGGCGGGCTTCCAGGTCGATATACTCCTCTGTAACATCCTGTCCTGAAATCTCCTTTGACCTGACTTTTCCCGCAGTTTCGAAAAGTTCGATTGTCGAATAGAAGTTCTTCTGTGGAACACGAACAGTCAGCCTGCCATTATATCGCCCGCCCGTTTCGTATATAGAAGAACTTGAAATGAACCCGCCCGAATCCTGCGTGAGGTTCGTTATCTCATTTAAAGCTGTCCTTACACTATCAACTTCCATCCTGAGGTTTGCAGTTGAAATAATCTTCCTGTCCTCGTAAACAGTTGCAGTGCCACCATTGAGGGCTTCTACGTCCACAGCAGAGGTCTGTATTCCCATATCATTTAGCTCATAATCATAGCTAATAGACGGGGCAGTATCTTTCCAATCACCTGCTGGTTGGTAGGACAGACAGCCTGCGGTTATAACTATAAGGAATACACCAACCAAAATAAAAAGTTTATCGGGTTTCATCATCAAATAAATTTAATCTGTAACTATATAACAATTGCTTTAACTTCGATTTGTTTCGCAGTAACCGTTACATTTTTTAACCCCGTTGCACATTATGGTCAGGAAGGAGAAGACAAAATGTCAAACAAGATTATATTACTGGTTGTTTTACTTGTTACTGCGGTTTTCATTTCAGGGTGTATCTATGGCAATGGTGATGAACCTGCGCCAAATAATGACCTTCCGGATGGTTTCACATACCTGGGCACCCATGAAACATACGTGGAAATCGGTGACACTAATATGGCTGCCGTGGAAGATATTTACAGGAACAAAATCGGCGAGGACATTTACGTCCAGGTAATTGAAAGTGACAACCCGGACGGATTAATCACCATGTTCAAGTCACATTATAAAGATGCCAATTACGAACCGTTCAAGGATATCCGGTTTAACGGTCATATAGCCACACAGGTTAAGGATTATATGGTCATAAACGGAACGCAGGAACCACGTTATACCATAATATGGGCAACAGAGAACTCTCTTATGATAGTCGGTTCCTCAAAAAATGAAAAAGATGTACTTGACATGGCAATTGCTACAGGTTCTTAGAGCAAACCCACCAGTTTGTGCGTCTGTGGTATAACACGCACATCTTTTAATTTTTTTCCTGCAAAATCCATCAGCTCGGTTATCACTGCGGGCGGGACGCCTTTTTTCTCCCCGGAAGCGGTTACCGGCTGGAGAACCAGCATGATTTCGCGGTCAATGGAAGCAATACCTTCCACGGCAGGAGATATTGACCTGATGGTTGTTTCCGGAAGTATAATGATTTTTACAAAAGTTTCTGAGGTTTCCCTGAAAATCGAAATTGTTTCAAGCTCTTTTTCCAGCAATTCATGGTAGTGGTCTGTGGCTTCATGTTCAGGCAGTTTAATATCACAGGATGCGATATCGATAATATTCCCGAGTTCCCTGGCTTTTTCAGGAAATCCGGAGTTTGTCTCAAGGTAGAGAGGATAGCCGGTTTCAAGCTCCCTGATAAAACCGACATGAATCAGCGGCTCACCTCCTGTCAGGGCGATGTGTTTCGTGGAAGGTGTCCAGAGTTTCCTGATAGCTTTTTGCACATAATCCCTGCTGAGCGGATTATTAACCTTAATAAAATCACAGGTTCCGGCTTCTTTTTCTATCCTGCATGAATCCGAAAATGTGCGGGTATCCGGGGTATCACAATAAGCGCAGTGAAGCTGGCATTCCTGGAATCGTAAAAATACCTGGCGCACACCCACGTATGGTCCTTCACCCTGGATGGAATTAAAAATTTCACTTACATGTGCGGATTGCATTAAAGTCAGGATGTATTATTCTTTATTTTACTTGATATAGTCGATGCCGTATTTTGCAGATGAGGCATTTCCGTCTGTATTTTTGCCCATTATCTGGTGTGACCTGACACCTGTAACAACTATCATCGTCCGAATTATGTTTTCAAGATCGGGATCTATCATAGCACCCCAGATTAATCTTGCATTGGGATCAATACGGGTATAAAGTTCGTTAACAACGCTTTCCGCTTCTGAAATCGTCATGTCAGGCCCGCCAACAACATTGACAAGGGCCGCATTTGCACCTGAAATGTCAACGTCAAGCAGCGGGCTCCTGATTGCCCTCTGGACGGATTCTATTGCCCGGTTCTCGCCTTCTGCCTCACCAAGCCCGATCATAGCAACACCGCTCTTTTGCAATATCACCCTGACATCAGCGAAATCAAGGTTAACAAGACCCGGTTTTGTAATCAGTTCGGTAATCCCTTTAACCGAACGCATCAGTACCTCGTCACAAACCTTAAATGCGGTCTGAAGCGGAAGATGCGGTACAACCTCTAGCAATTTGTCATTCGGTACCACTATTACAGTATCAACAACCTCACGCAGCCTCTCAAGACCTGCTTCTGCGTTCTCCATGCGTACCCTCCCCTCGACAGAGAACGGTAACGTAACAACGGCTATTGTCAGTGCACCTGCCTTCCGGGCAATGTCAGCCACAACCGGCGCGGCACCGGTTCCTGTTCCGCCGCCCAGACCGCATGTCACAAAAACCATATCAGCTTGATCTATTGTACTCCCGATATGGTCCTGGGACTCCTGGGCAGCTTCGGCACCAAGCTGGGGTACACTCCCTGCGCCCAGTCCTTTTGTCCTGTTTCTTCCGATGAGTACTTTATGCGGGACTTTGATATCAAGGAGGTGCTGTGCATCTGTATTCAGTGCATATAATTCTGCCCCGATTATGCTCTCATTAAATATTCTCTGGATTGTGTTTGAGCCTGAACCACCGCACCCTATAACCACAATTTTCGTTTTTAACTCTTCAAGAATCGACTGGAGTTCTTCATCTGATGCTCCTGTTATGCCTGACCTTATTAAATCCTCCTCCCTTGAAACTGCTTCGGTAATTATTGATTCCATGTTTTATACCTCAATTATTTAAATTAATTCAATTTAATGGCCCTTTTATTTATTTCATATACCATCTCAGGATTTATAGTTTTTCCATCTATAATAATGGTTCCCCCTCTTGCAAGCTGCCCGAAAAGCGGCCCTTCATGGATTCCGAGGGATTTTGCAAGTTCAGGGTTAAACTTCGTCTCTGTTATTTCAATTGTCCCGTTTCTGGTTGTGACATCATATACGGTTTCCAGGATGTTTATGCATTCTTCTGTTAATTCTTCTGCTACCATTCTCGCGCAGTTATCATCCAGTCCGAATATGACATGAGAAAACCTTCCGTTTTCAGATTCCATGTATGCAATATTATGGTTTGAAAGGAAATTTTCAAGGCGTTTCCTGTCAATTTTTTCAGCTTCTGATAAAAGGATGGGGTTAATGCGTGCGATTTTCACCCTGGGGCACACGCAGTTCTGGCATGACATGAGTTCGCATTTTATCCCGTTTGTAATTTTTGGTCGCCCTGACGGGCAGAGTTCCCTGACTTTTTGCCTGAGATGCAAACAAAAATCCCTCGGTATGCCGTCCATGTCCCTGATATCGCTTTCCCTGAGCACCTCATACCCCAGTTTTTCTATTATTTCTTCAAGCCTATCACGCTGTTTTGCTTTCATGGATTTCCTGTCAAAGTAGGCAAAATCAGCGTTTGATTTTATAAATGCCTGTTTTACCATGTCCTCGTCCAGTTTTTCAAGGGCGTGGTTGGGGAAGATGTGCCCGAAAGTGATGTCTGTTTCGAGGGTGAGTGCGTTCTGTCTCGGGGCATAGTGTGTTCCCCCGAAACCTACGGCGACTGGCGATTCGTTGTTTTTTACAAGCAGTATTGCGTTTGCGACTATCCTTCCTGCCACATCGTCAATCCACTGTTCCTCGCCACTTCCTATTTCAATGAAAACCGAGGGGATTTCCACATCACTTGGTCCGTGATGGGTGCATTCAAGTGTGACATCGTAATCCTCGTTTCCAGCCAGTATCTTAAGTGAGCGCAAAAGCGAGCCGGCAGCCTGCGGGGCAGCATTTGCCAGTTCCCTATCCCTGCCCCCGAATTTTGCCTGACCGGCATTGCCGGTTGAGTGTACCGTGAATATTGCCCGCCCGTCTTTGCTTCTGTGTTTTGAGGCAAAAATCATGAGGTCGGTGAATAATCCGCAATCCGTTAATTTTTTATCGAGCCCGTCCTGGTAAATAAGTCCGTCATCGAGCTCTACAATCCTGAAGTCCTTGAATTCAAAAACCTGGTAACCACAGTCAGATTTGACGGTATCCCACTTCCGGATAGTTAAAAGATTATTCTTGATGTTCTGGCTTGCCCTGTCCAGGGTTGAACAAACTATTGTAATCTTTTTTTCATTCACCAAAGAACTGCCTTCTAATTTAACTGGTTTACCTGTATGATGTTGTCTTCTCAAAGCACGGTTTCATCGACCAGGGCATAGTCTTTTGCAGCACGAATAGCTTTAAAAGGTATCCTTATGGAATTGTCCTGCTTCTCGTATTTTTCAATATCAACACCGATATCCGGTTTTACCAGAAGATATACAAGCTCCCCACCATGTGAATCCATTATCACGTTAGTGGCTACTCCCAGTCTGGACCCATCCATTGACATCACGTTCTTATTGAACAAGCTTTTTGCAAGAATTTTCGGCATAGTTACCTCATTTTGTATAATGTATTAATCTCCA
The DNA here is from genome assembly GCA_014859785.1 of Candidatus Methanoperedentaceae archaeon. Classification (GTDB taxonomy): domain Archaea; phylum Halobacteriota; class Methanosarcinia; order Methanosarcinales; family Methanoperedenaceae; genus Methanoperedens_A. The sequence continues at coordinate 4,994 of JACUTP010000045.1, forward strand.
TATAACGTTTCTGTTTATGTTGTCCGAAACTTAGAAACTATTGCTATTTAAGAGATTATTAAATTTACGGTAATGATCTGGTTGTAGCTGGAACTTACCCCATCAGCTTCCTTGCAATTCCCGTATGGTGCCTGCCCATATCCCTCGCAAGTTTTAACTCATTCCCTGACGGCATCCTTTCGCCCATTCCACCTGCAATAGTCGATGCGCCATACGGGGAACCGCCGGTAATCTCGTCAATCCTCATCTGTTCCTGGAAAGAATACGGCAATCCGACTAATACCATGCCGTGATGCAGCAGTGTAATCATCGTTGTAATAATCGTGGTTTCCTGCCCTCCATGCTGTGTCGCCGAACTCGTAAACACAGATGCAGGCTTGCCGATTAACCCCCCACCCAGCCATGTCGAAGAAGTCTTGTCCCAGAAATTCCTCATCTGCGCTGACATATTCCCGAACCTTGTTGGTGTCCCGATAATAATCCCGTCGATGCCTACAAGGTCAGTTTTAGGGTTGGCTACAGGAACATTTTTCATCGATTCCTTTGCATTCCTGATATTATCATCCCAATTATCCTCTGGGATTAATTCAGAAACCTGTTTCAAAACAGCAACCCCACCCGCTTCCTCCACGCCTTTAACGACTTCGTTTGCCATCGCAAACACATGCCCGTACATCGAATAAAAAAGTACTAAGATTTTTGGTTTATTTTCTGCCATATAATTCACTCCCGCATATCATTGATTACTTAACAATTCACCAATATCTTATAAATATTATTCCCCTGCTCACCTGTACCCGATATATGACTTCTGCTCCTCTTTTCTTTTCCCGCCGCCCTTAAACTGTTCCTGGAGCTGCTCGTAATATTCGACCATTCCCTCAACAAGTGCGGGTCTTACCTTCTTCAGGGAATCATGGAAATGCCTCATTTCCACAACTTCGGTATCAAAATCTTCCCTCAGAGCCAGCATCACAGCTTCCCTGCACAGCGACTCAATATCCGACCCAACGTAATTATCAGTCAGGTCAGCCAGTTCATCAACATTCACATCATCGGACACGGGCACGTTCTTCAGGTGAATCATGAAAATTTCTTTCCGCCCTGACCTGCCCGGCGGTCCCACAAAGACAAGTCTGTCAAAGCGCCCTGAGCGGATTAAGGCAGGGTCAATAATCTCGGGCCTGTTGGTTGCAGCAATAACGACAACGTTTTTCAATACCTCAATACCGTCAAGTTCTGTAAGCAACTGGTTAATTACGCGCTCCGATGTCCTGGAAACACCATCATTTCCCCTCACAGGTGCTATTGCGTCAAGCTCATCAAGGAATATTATAGACGGCGAAACCTGCCGCGCCTTCTTGAATATTTCGCGGATGGCTCTTTCCGACTCGCCAATCCATTTGGATAACAGCTGCGGACCCCTGATACTTATGAAATTGGCAGAACTCTCGTTAGCCACGGCTTTTGCAAGAAGGGTTTTCCCCGTACCGGGCGGACCGTAGAGCAGTATCCCCTTCGGGGGTCTGATACCCATTTTCAGGAACTTCTCAGGATTATCAAGCGGCCACTCGGCAGCCTCCACAATTTCCTGTTTAACCGCACCAAGCCCGCCGACTTCATTCCATGAAATCCTTGGTACCTCAACAAGCACTTCCCGCATTGCAGAAGGTTCAACTTCCTTAAGCGCCTCCTCAAAATCACTGGCATTAACCTCCATGCTGTCAAGCACCTCACGCGGCACTGCCTCGTCCAGTTTTATATTGGGCAGGTACCTCCGAAGGGCTTTCATGGCAGCTTCCTTAGCCAGGGCATATATGTCAGCACCTACAAACCCGTGAGTCCTGTCGGAAATGTATTTGTAATCAATATCCCCGGCAAGAGGCATGCCACGTGTGTGAATCTGGAATATCTCAATCCTGTCTTTCCTGTCAGGCACTCCGATATCAATCTCGCGGTCAAACCTTCCCGGTCTCCTGAGGGCGGGGTCAATGGCATCAACACGGTTGGTTGCGCCAATCACAACAACATTTCCCCGTGCTTCAAGCCCGTCCATCATAGTGAGAAGCTGCGCCACAACCCTGCGCTCAACCTCTCCCGTAACGTCTTCCCTCTTCGGGGCGATGGAGTCAAGTTCGTCTATGAAAATAATCGACGGGGCTTCCTTGTTAGCCTCCTCGAAAATTTCCCGCAGGCGCTGTTCACTCTCACCGTAATACTTGCTAATAATCTCAGGTCCGGCAATGGAAAAGAAATTTGCACCTGACTCGCTGGCTACTGCCTTGGCAATCAGGGTTTTCCCTGTTCCCGGAGGTCCGTACATTAACACGCCTTTGGGGGATTCGATACCAAGTTTTTCAAAGACTTCAGGGTGTTTTAGCGGCAGTTCTATCATTTCCCTCAGGCGCTGGACTTCGTCATGAAGACCACCGATATCTTCGTAGGTAATCCCCGTCCCTATGACATCCATTACCACAGGTTTCTCCCTCAGTGTGATTGTTGTTTTATCTGTAATCAATACAAAATCATCGGGTTCGGATTCGACAACGAGCAGCGGTATTGCCTGCCCTGTCCCCACCACTCCCAGGAAAGGATGCGCCATGGTGCTAATGACCGGTATGATATCGCCCTTTACGACAGGGCGTTTTATAATCTGGCGTTTCACCATATCTTCAACATCGCCGCTGCACTGGATGGGTTTACCTTCTGATGGTGCAAGAACCACATTTTCCGCACTCTTTGGTTCAACTTTTTTTATCCTGACCCTGTCACCTATATCGATACCTGCATTCTTCCTGATAAAATGGTCAATACGTATGATATCCTGGTCCCAGTCGTTCCTGTCAGCGCGCCAGACTTTGGCTGCCGTGCTTTTTCTCCCTTGTATTTCTATGATGTCCCCTGGTGATAGCTGGAAAAACATCATCGTATGCGGGTCAATGCGTGCAATCCCTCGTTTTGAATCGTTGGGATATGCCTTTGCAACTGTTAGTTCGGTAGTGGGTTCCATGGTTTAGGCCTTCCTTAAGTTATGATTGGCAATATAATTAAAAGTATGTTTTAAAATATATCCCCGATATTTAATTGTATCGATGTTACCGCTGTATTCAGGTAAAAATGATTTGTGGGAAAAAGAAACGAAAGTACTGGAAAAAGCTCATATAGAATAAACTCATTTCTTTAAGAAGAGCGTAAAGCTGGTGGTTTATTCATATGAGGACAACAAAATCACTTTGTCCGGAATGTCTCGCCGTTATTAATGCGGAAATCACCCGTGAAAATGGGGGTATAGTATTCAGGAAAAGCTGTAATGAACACGGGGATTTCAGGGATGTTTACTGGTCAGATGCAAAACAATTCGACCGTTTTGAAAAGTACTGGCATGACGGGGAAGGCATATCAAACCCGAACGTACCAGATAACGGTAACTGCCCGGAATCGTGCGGTATCTGTCCCTCCCATAAAACCACGACAATTCTTGCAAACATCGATGTAACCAACAGGTGCAACCAGTCATGCCCGGTATGTTTCGCGAATGCATCATCTGCTGGTTACCTGTACGAACCGTCTTTTTTACAGATAAGGGGCATGATGAGGATGTTAAGGGACGAAAAACCCGTTCCCTGCCCGTCTGTCCAGTTCGCTGGAGGTGAACCCACCATGCGCAAAGATATTGTGGACATTGTCAGGATGGCAAATGAATTTGGTTTTACCCAGATACAGATAGCAAGTAACGGTATCAAACTTGCAAAAAGCCTGGAATTATGCAAGGAGTTAAACGACGCCGGGCTTCACACGGTATATCTCCAGTTCGACGGTGTGACAGAAGAACCATACCTTATTAACAGGGGTTACAATGCACTGCCGCTTAAACTTAAAGCCATAGAAAACTGCCGGGAATCGGGTCTTGAAAGCGTATGTCTTGTCCCGACACTGGCAAAAGGGGTGAACGACCACCAGGTAGGTGATATTATCAGGTTCGCTGTTGAGAACATGGATACGGTCAAAGGGATTAACTTCCAGCCTGTTTCTTTTGCTGGAAGGATTAACAGGGAAGAAAGGATGGAAAAACGAATCACCATACCATACCTTTTTGAGCTTATCGAGGAGCAGACAAATGGTGATATCACTGCTGATGACATGTATCCCGTGCCTTTTGTGGTTCCAGTATCCCATTTCAATACCGCCCAGGATGGTATCCCCAATGTTGAGTTCACGGTTCATCCCCACTGCGGAACAGGTACTTACATCTATGTTGAAAATGGAAAAATGATACCGATAACCCGGTTTATAGATGTGGAAGGGCTGCTTGAGAATGTTAATGCGATTGCTCTTAACGGTGATAAGCCAGGAACATCCATAGGAAGAATAAAAAGATTAAGCAGCCTTATAAAGCTCCTGCCAAAATATATCGATTCAGGGAAGGCGCCGGCATCCGTTGACGTGAAAAAGCTTTTCGTCAATGTCCTGAAGGAAGGAAGCGGGGAAGCCACCAAGGAATTCCACAGGCATACCCTTTTCCTGGGAGCCATGCATTTTATGGACCTGTATAACATCGACCTTGAAAGGGTACAGCGCTGTGGTGTCCACTATGCAACCCCGGACGGCAGGATTATACCTTTCTGCACATATAACACGATACACAGACCCAGGGTGGAAAAGAAGTTCTCAACCCCTTTGCCAGGTGCAAAAGTATAAAGTGTATGGCAATTTTGTGGTTTCATAGACATGATTTCCCGACCACTGTACCTTCAAAGATATTACCGTGTGATGGGTGATGAACTCCCGGCACAGTTCCTGGTTTCCCGGTCTGTTGGTGTTTGTTTTGATAAAGAGGCACCTCTTGATGAATTGTGGGGTATTCATGAAGATGCGATGGAGAGGTTCAGGGATAAACTGGGAAATACAGGGTCAGTTGATGAACTTACATTTTGTGACGGAACCTCCCTTCTTGACCTGAAAGTCGCAATAGCTGACAGGATTTTAACAGAATGCCATTTCTGTGAACGGCGATGCGGTATTAACCGCAGGAAGAAAGAGACGGGATATTGCGGTATCGAGGCTATCTCGCGGTATTCTGCCGAGTTCATGCACCACGGCGAGGAACCAGAGCTTGTGCCGTCACATACGATATTCTTCACGGGCTGCAATTTTTCGTGTGTTTACTGCCAGAACTGGGAAATTTCAACATCACCCGGAATGGGGCATCCCGTACTGCCTGGCGAACTTGCACGGACAATCACCCTGCGCCGTGCATACGGTTCAAGGAACGTGAATTTCGTGACACCCACCCCGCACACGCATGTTATCCTGAAAGTACTGAACGCACTGAACAAAAATGTGCCGGTTGTCTGGAATTCCAATATGTATTATTCGCAAGAGGTGGCACGGCTGCTTGAAGGCATAGTTGATGTTTATCTCGGGGATTTCAGGTACGGGAACGATGAGTGCGCCATGAGGTATTCCAATGCACCGGATTATATGAAAACCGTGACCCGGAATTTCAGGACGGCATACGAAAGCGGGGAAATCCTGCTGAGACATCTTGTCCTCCCGAACCATATTGAATGCTGCACCAGACCGATTGTGCTGTGGACAAAGGAAAATATCCCGAAGGTAAGGTTTAACCTGATGTTCCAGTACGCGCCCCATTACAGGGCTTTTGAATTCACGGAAATTAACAGGCGTCTCACCCAGGATGAGTGCCAGAAGGCGATTGCTATTGTTAAAGAAGCGGGGCTTCCGGATGTTTTGCTTTAATACCTCCTGTAGCTGCCATGCCAGTATTAAAGCTTGTGTCTTACAAGGCTTAGCAGTATCATGCTGAGTATCATACAGATGGACAGGGAGTAAAAAATCGTTTCAATCCCAAGACCTTCAAAACCTTTTTCCCGCACATAAAGAATCCCACCTACGGAAGCTGTTATGAGAAATACCACACATGCAGATGCAATACCTCCGCCTATAAGGAACCAGGGGTATTCTGCCCCTCTTTTTTCAAAGAATACCGATGCCATGACAAACACTATTGAGAATACAAAAAGGAGGATGTAAGTGGGAAGCGGCTTGCCTCCCTCTAACATAAATTCTATTCCATACGCCACTGAGATCATGACAAGAGCCATGGCAACAACTAAACCAAGAGCTCTTGTAAAGTCATTTGATTCAAATTTAATACCCATATGTCTCGAAAATTATAATATTGTTATAAGTATTTAAGTGTTCTGAATGGAAAAAAGTAAGCGCCCGCATAATCGAAAGCAAAAAGATGGAGTGAACCCCAATAATCAGACAACCAGTTAAGAAACTTTTCTATTTAAAACT
>JACUTP010000046.1 GCA_014859785.1 Candidatus Methanoperedentaceae archaeon
CCGAAAATAATACTGTCAACGCAAAAAATGTTTCAGCAAAATGAATACACGGTATAAAGATGCATGCCCTGGAGAAAAAAGAATCCTGAAACCAATAAGGCTGCTGTACAAAGCAGGTATATTCAGGGAAAAGCTGATTTTTTCCGGACCGGATTTCATTTTCCCGCGCTTTTCGGTAATTTTCGGTAATTATAAGTATCTGCAATCAGGTTTATGATTATGTCAATCGAGGGATTCGTAGAATACAGGCGAAGGGAATACTGCAATGACATAGAATGTCCCGTCCAGGTCATGATGAACCGTAAAGAAAACGACCCGGCAGAGTACAGCGACCTCAGGGAAATATGCAGGGGTAACTGCATACATACAACCTATGAATTCCATCACTGGCTGATACAAAAAGGATACTTGCTAATCAAACCTGAATAAAAGGCACAGGAGGAACATAAAATGAACTGGGGAATGAAAAACAGGATTTCACGGATAATAAAACCAGGCACAGGACACTGTGTCATGCTTGCAGTTGACCACGGTTATTTCCAGGGACCGACAACAGGGTTAAGGAACCTCGGAAAAACCGTCGAGCCGCTGCTTCCTTACGCAGATGCATTGATGATAACAAGAGGAGGGCTCAGGAACTGGATACCTCCCGAATCCGGCATACCTGTAATACTTCGCGTATCAGGCGGGCAGAGCATCCTCAAGGAACTTTCCAATGAGGTCATAACAACGTCCATAGAAGATGCAATCAGGATTAACGCATCAGCAATTACATGCTCGGTGTATGTGGGCAGCGAATATGAAAAGGAAACCATAGCCAACCTCTCAAAACTGGTGGACGAGGGGGAAAAGTACGGGATTCCCGTCCTGGCAGTAACCGCGGTCGGGAAGGATATGGCTCGTGATGCAAGATACCTGGGGCTTGCATCAAGGATTTGTGTGGAAACCGGGACCCATATTGTCAAGACATATTACACGGAAGATTTCGGGAGTGTGGTTGAAGCGTGCGGTAATGTTCCTGTTGTTATTGCAGGCGGCACGAAAATACCTGAAAAAGAGGCACTCCTGATGGCGCATAATGCCATTTCCGAAGGGGCGGCAGGTGTTGATATGGGCAGGAATATCTTCCAGAGTGACAGCCCGGTCGGAATGATAAAAGCCATTCGGTCAGTAGTCCACGACAGGAATTCAGTGGATGAGGCTTATGGTATTTACGTAAAGGAAAAATAACATTCCCTTATGAAAACTGCGGTATATTACAGAAATAGCGATGTAAGGGTGGAAGAAAGACCGGTTCCTGAAATTAATGACGGGGAAATTCTTGTCAGGATGGCTGCATCCGGTATCTGCGGGACAGACCTTATGGAATGGTACAGGATTAAAAAAGCGCCGCGTGTCCTGGGTCATGAGATGGCAGGGGAAATTGTTGAGTCAAGGTCGGGAAAATACTCAGCCGGGCAGAGGGTTTTCGTTAGCCACCATGTGCCGTGCAATGAATGCAGGTTCTGTCTTTCAGGAAACCATACAGCCTGCGAGACATTGCATAAGGGCAATTATGACCCTGGTGGATTCAGTGAGTTTGTCAGGGTTCCTGAAATAAATGTAGAAAACGGTACTTACGTGCTGCCGGAAAATGTTTCTTATGAGGAGGGAACAATGATTGAGCCCCTTGCCTGCGTTTTAAGAGCCCAGGGGATTATCGGTGTTACCAGGGGACATACTGTTCTTGTTATGGGGTGCGGGATTTCAGGACTTATGAACATAGTGGTTGCTAAACTGAAAGGCGCAAAAGTTGTTGCCACGGATATTAATGAATACCGTCTGGAAAAGGCAACGGGGTTCGGGGCAGATGAAGTGTATAATGCAAATGAGGAAATTGAGCTAAAAGCTGACAGGATTGTTATGTGCACAGGTGCAATGCCTGCTTTTGAACAGGCGTTCGGGTATCTTGACCGAAAAGGCATGATAATGCTTTTTGCCATCCCCGAAAGGAACCTTTGCATCCCGGTTGAGGATTTCTGGAGAAACGAGTTATCCATTGTTTCAAGCTACGGAGCGGCGCCTGCTGACCTTCAAGAATCGCTTGCTTTAATTAAAGACGGGATGATTGATGTTCGCAGCATGATAACCCACAGGGTAAGGCTTGAGAATATCCAGGAAGGGTTTGACCTGGCAGCAGGAGCCGGGGAATCCTTGAAAGTGGTTGTTGTGCCTTAAACCGGATTTTAAAATCATCATGGCCCTGGTATTTTTTCCGGCGCCAACATTAATTAAAAGTTTTAATTGTTTTTTGCGCCTTATGCCCTTGAAGAATCGCTTGCTTTAAAGAATTCGACTTTTCCGTTTTGGAAATTGCTGACGAGAGATTGGAAAGTGGAATATAAACGGCTGACGAAAATCGGTGTTGAGGTTATATTTGGGACAGCATAGAAAAAGGATTTTTAAAAATACCACCGGAACCTTTATGTAAAATTTAGATAAATTGTACTATAAGTATTTAGGTGGGGTTCGTTATTAAACCTTCAAACAAAAAATTGCTACTTGCTGCTGTTATTGTCTTTGCAGCCCTGCTTGTAGGCATGGCTTTGTGGAATTTTTTGGCTGAGTGGTATGCCAGCACTCCCGGGATAGGAACACCAATCTCATCCGCACCTGAAAATAAGAGTATCCGGGATGAGGCTATTGCCGTATCAGTGGCTAATAGATTAGACATTCCCTGGGCACTTGATTTTCTGCCTGACGGGAGTATTATTTTTACCGAGAGGGCAGGCAGGATAAGGTTAATCGATGCAAGAGAAGGTCTTTTACTCGATTCTTTGCTTACCATCGATGAAGTGGTGCATACTGGTGAAGGGGGTTTGCTTGGTATTGTTGTGCACCCTGATTTTACCAGGAACCCGTTTATTTATGTGTATTACACCTATCGAAACGGCACCGATTTAGCAAATAAGGTGGTAAGATTCAGAATGCAGGGCAGCAATTTACTTGATGATAAATTAATCATTGACGGTATCCCGGGAGCTTCAATACATAACGGCGGCAGGATAAAATTCGGCCCGGATGGACTTCTATACATTACAACAGGTGATGCTGCTATTTCAAACTCTGCCCAGGATAAAAATTCCCTCGCAGGAAAGATACTTCGCTTAACGGACGATGGGACAGTCCCTGCGAACAATCCTTTTCCGGGCTCGCCTGTTTTTTCTTATGGCCATAGAAATCCCCAGGGTTTGGCATGGGACGACAGGGGCAGGCTCTGGGCAACTGAGCACGGCTCTCAAGCTTATGATGAGCTAAACCTTATCGAGCCAGGAAAAAACTATGGATGGCCAAATATCCGCGGCGATGAAAAAGCTCAAGGACTTACAGGTCCTGTGCTCCACAGCGGAACTGCCACATGGGCACCTTCAGGTATTGCCTATTTTGAAGGGTCTTTATTCTTTACCGGGTTAAGGGGACAGGGTTTATTTGAGGTAATAGTAGATGAAAAACCAGCACTTCACCGTCACCTGTACAGGAATTTTGGAAGGCTGCGTGACGTTGTTGCAGGTCCGGATAATTATCTGTATATCCTTACAAGCAACAGGGATGGCAGGGGTGAGCCATCTGAGGACGATGACCGGATAATTAAAATAAATCCAAAAGAGATAGATTAGCCTTTGATGTTCAATAATTTACTTTCCACCTGACAAGCATACCGTCTTCCAGTTTCTCGCAGGATAAAAGCAGAAGCCTGCATGCAGCACCTTTACACCCATCCCCGTCCACAAGAGTTGGTGCATCCCTGCCCCCAAGAATCATATTCCCGATAAAAGTATATATTTCATCAACAAGCCCGTTTGATATGAGGCCCCAGTTCAGCCCTGCACCGCCTTCTACCATTACTTTGCCAATGCCGCGTTTTTTCAGTTCTGCAAGGAGCATAATTAAATCCACTTTTTCCCTGCCAGCTGTTATAATACCGGCTTTTCCTGAAAGCTGTTTTACCTTTTCCAGCGGCGCACTCTCAGAAACTGCAATTATCCTTTTCCCATCACCCTTTTTTAATAAATCGGAGTCTATGGGAATCCGTGCCATGCTGTCCACCACAATCCGCACAGGGTTTTCATCAATCCCAATGGCGTGCCTTTCACTCCTTCGCTTTTCTGATTTTACGGTAAGGCTCGGGTTGTCTGAGAGTACGGTACCTATACCGACCATCACGGCATCCGATGTCGCCCTGAGCTCGTCCACTCGGTCAAAGTCAAGTCTGCCTGATATGCGAATCTGTCGCCGCTCAATAGTTGCGATTTTACCGTCCGCACTCATGGCAGCGTTTATGAATACGAATGGCTTGTCTGTTTTGACTGGCATTGTCCCGGAGTCTTTTTTAACTTCAAACATGAAATAGGTAATTGTAAAAACGGCACTCTCAGACAAACATACCCTGGATTTATTATAGTTACTGAAAAAATCCAGGACTAAAGCATCCCTGATCTCTGGAGCAGCATCAAATCTTCTGTATCCAGTTTTTCGCCAAGTTTAAACTTATTGTAAACATCTTCAGCTTCCTTCTTTGCCAGTTCCTTGACGTTGTCTTCCCTGGTTGCCTGTGATTTGCGTTTAAGTCCGATGATAACCTTGTTAAGTTCCCTGATTTCTTTCTGGGATTGTATAAACAGCCTGTGTTGTTCATCTGCCGCTTCCTGCGCTTTTACAAATTCCTTGTGTGCCACATCCGAATCATCCCTTACCTTATCAGCCTCTTTGAAAATCTCTATCATCTTATCATGGTGCTGTTGTGCTGCATCCGCGGCTTCCTTGAGCCTGGTATGGTATTCCGAAGCCTCATCACGCAGTTTCTGGGCTTCCTCAAGTAATGATTTTAATTCAGTGCTTCCTTCAAGCTGCGACTTCTTGCGCTTGAACTCTTCTGTCATATGAGCTATTGATTCAACAATTTCCCGTTCCTGTCCGGAGTTTAAAACCTCAGTCTGCTGTTTGAATTCCAGCCTCTCGATTTCCTTTTTAAGTTCATTAAGAGAAGGACCGTCATCAAGATTCAGTTGTTTGCGAATCTTATCAATTTCTGCAAAAATCTTATTAGCCTGCTCATTTATTTCGTCGCGCTTGAGTTTGAATTCACCCACCTTTTTATTATTCTCATCGCGCATTTTCTTGAGCTGCTGCGCCTCATCAATGAGTTCTTTTGTGCGCTTATTTAACTCGTTCCTATTAGTGGCACACTTGCTTGCTTCAAGATTTAGTTCGTTCCTGTTATTCTTAAACTCTTCCGACTTTTCTTTTAAGTCATTCTTTCTTTCTAACAATTCATTCAACAACCTGATTGTCCTCCTTTTCCAACATCAGCTGGGGTTCTGCATCTCATAATGCACGATACATATCCCGTAAATGGGACTGCATTTTTGTTTAACCATTTTTTACATGTATTGATAGAGACCAATTTATTGTTTTGATTATATTATCCATCAAAACAATATAATCAATACTCTTCTTAACCAACACATAAGAATAAATGATTGACCCTCATTCACCCACATTCCTTTTAACCTTTTCGGAGAATTGGGGGTTATGTGTACGATTTTAACAACTAATTCAAAGCCTGGAATTTACTTTATATTAAGAACATCACGCATTTCATATATCCCCGGCTTAACTCCCGCTACCCATCCTGCCGCCTTCACAGCCCCTTTCGCAAACGCCTGCCTGCTGTGTGCCTGGTGTTTTATCTCGATACGCTCACCATCGCCTGCAAACAAAACCGTATGGTCACCCACAATATCACCGCCTCGAACAGCATGGATTCCTATTTCCATCCCTCGCGGTGCAAGCCCCTCCCTTCCGTACACGTACTCTTTGCCACCAAGTGTTCTTGAGATGATTTCCGCGGCTTTTACCGCTGTACCGCTAGGTGCATCCTTTTTCTTGTTATGATGCGCCTCAATTATTTCAACATCAAAATCACCAAGGCGTTTTGCAGCTTCTTCAAGCAATCCCCAGAAAACATTAACCCCTATTGAAAAATTGGGTGATATGACAGCAGAAACACCGTTATCTATAATCGCCGATTCCATTATATGGTGCTGCTCTTGAGTGAATCCGGTTGTACCCACAACAAGGTTCACTTTATGCTTTGCGCTTTCAACGACGTTTTCCACAGAAGCATTTGCAATCGTAAAATCAATAAGCACGTCCGGTTTTGACCTTCCAAGGGCAGACGCAATATCATTTGCATCATCTACAGGTACGTCCAGTTTACCAAACCCTTTTAATTCCCCGATATCTCTCCCTATATTTGTAATATCTATCGCAGAAACAAGTTCATGATTCCCGGACTTCAGGATATTTTCAATAATAAGCCCGCCCATTCTACCACATGCACCGGTAACTGCTGTTTTTATCATAACCTCACCTGATAAAATTCAAGTCTTTCATTGCTGCTTCCAGCTTTTCCAGGTTTTCATCACTCAATGGTGATAGCGGAAGCCTGAGATGTCCTGCATGAAGCCCGATAAGTTCAACTGCCTTCTTGACAGGTATCGGGTTTGTTTCCAGAAACATTGAACGGATAAGAGGAGCCATTGCAAGATGAAGTTTCCTCGCCTCTTCCATTTTTCCGCGGTTTATGGCATTTACCATTGAAACAGTGAGTTCGGGAGCAACATTTGCCACTACTGAGATGACACCCTTACCACCTATTGCCATAATCGGCAATGTCAGGGCATCGTCACCCGATAGAATAAAAAAGTCCTCATCCTGTGTCAGTTCAAGAATTCTCGTAACCTGTTCAAAATTTCCGCTTGCTTCTTTTATCCCAATGATATTGCTTTCTTTTGCAAGCTCTGAGACAATCTCTGGTTTGAGGTTGATACTTGTACGTGAAGGAACGTTGTATAAAATAATTGGAATATCCACCTTATTTGAAATCGCCTTAAAATGTTCAAGCATCCCCCTGTCGTTGGGCTTGTTATAATATGGTGTTATTAGAAGAGAAGCATCTGCTCCCGCATCTTTTGAGTACTTTGTGAGTTCTCTTGCTTCGCTTGTGTTATTTGAACCCGTTCCAGCAATAACCGCAACGTCTGAACAATCAATAGCAATATCGATAACTTTCTCGTGTTCTTTAATTGAGAGAGTGGCGGATTCACCCGTGGTTCCGCAGGGGACAATTCCTGAAACACCGCCCTTGATTACATATTCTATATTCTGTTGCAGTCCCTGTTTATCTATCTTATCGTCCTTTGTGAAAGGAGTTATCAGGGCAGGCAGGACTCCTTCAATCATGGATTTTATCTCTTTCTATTCGCCTTTACTCTTAACTTGCGTACTATATAGCCAGCGACACGGTTCCTTATAACCTTGCTTTCAACGTTGGTATATTTAGTAACATTTTCCTTATTCGCGGTAAAATCCGTTGTAAAGGCATCACCGTAATCTGAAAGTAATTGTGTTGCCAGTGATTTTATATAAGTAGGTCTAACATTTCCCATGGTGTATCTCCATTTTTTCTTTGCATACAACTCCATCATTCATATAGATTTCTTTCATTTAAGCGATAGTACAGCTTTTGTGTAGATGCTGTATAGGTACTGCTAAAATAATAGCTCTTTAGTAATATTTTTAAATGTTGAGTGTATAATACCTGGTATGATAAGGGTCTCTGACATAACGATGTACCTGAAATGCCCAAGAGTGGTTTATTTCATGAATAAGGGGAATGAACTGATCAGAAATATCACGCCCGGCTACCTTGAAAAAATCATAATTAAAGAACTGGCACTGTCCTACCCGGATGCATCAGATAAAGAAGACATGGTTTCCTTCCTTGAGGAGGAGCTTGAAAGGCTGTCTGGTGAGATTCGCATCATTTACAGGTCGGAACTTGCAGGAATTGATGATGAACTCGTCTCAGGTTCCATATCCAGTGTTAGTACCATGCTTTGTAATATATGTCCGAACCTTGCCGTAAACAGGAATTTCTATACTGCTGTGTCTTTTGATGTAGAGAAGGTGCTGCAGTCAGGAAAATTCGGAATGACAGGCAGTCCTGATAAGCTTTTGAAAATAAAAGACGGGATTATCCCTTCAATAATAAAAACAGGAAACATGCCTGAAAATGGAGTCTGGAAAAGTGACAGGCTGCAGCTGACAGCGTATGCGATTCTTATTGAGGAAGTATCCGGGATTACAGTCAGTCAGGGATTTGTGGAGTATGCCAGGTTCGGTATGGTGAGGGAAGTTAAACTTAAACGGCAGGAGCGGCGAAAGGTTCTCCAGCTAAGGGATAAAATTAAAAAAATCAAGCAGGGTTTTATGCCTGGAAAACCGCAGGAGCCACCGTGTGAATACTGCGGGTTTATAGATATGTGCGATGTGAAATCCACTCTCGCTTCCAGGTTTTTCTGAATTTGGCCGTTCAGAACTTCGCGCCTGTAAGTGTCTTTGTTTCAGTCACCCCTTCCATAGCCCTTATTTTCTGGACAATGATGTCACTTAATGCCTCATAACTTTCCGCCTGGATTTTAGCAATCAGGTCATAATCACCGAAAAGCGGATACAATTCCTCTATTTCATCCCACCGTATCATGGTATCAAAAACCCTTTTTTCAGCGCCGGGTGCGACGTTTATCAGTACAAAGCCTACCGCCATTGCATTTCACCTAAGTTATCATATATGGTGATACCCGATATAATATTTTCCACATGATTATAAATGATGATTCCAATGATAAAATATATAAAAAACCTGTTTAATTAGTTAGAAAGCTAACAAGATATGATGCATATAAAACCTGAAATAAGAATCCTTGGGATAGATGACTCAGCCCTTATTTATAATGAGGTGACCATAATCGGGGCGTTTTTCAGGGGAGGGGAACAGCTGGACGGCATACTTTGTTCAAGGATAATAAAAGACGGCATGGATGCCACTGAAAAAATTACCAGTATGGTCATGAATTCAAAACATTATGGGCAGATAAAGGTCATTATGCTTGACGGTGTAACCTTCGGAGGGTTCAATCCTGTTGATATAACCTGTATTTTTGATAAAACAAAAATACCTGTCATCGTTTGCATGCGCTCGTGTCCGGATTTTGAAAAAATAAAACTCGCACTTGACAATTTGCCTGAAAAAGAAAAAAGATGGGATATTATCAAAAAAGCCGGTAAAATATATAAAACACAATCGGATAATCCCATATTTATCCAGGTCTGCGGTATCGATAAAGATACTGCACTTGAGATTGTGCGGATATCATCAACCCACAGCAACATCCCTGAACCGTTACGTGTGGCACACCTCATAGCAACAGGTGTTGTCCTTGGTGAATCAACCGGTAAAGCCTGAAAACGGTTCAGGCTTTCTGGACATAAATTTTGTAGATTTTGCCGTCCTGTTCAACAGCAAGTAATTTGTCGCCGGATTTCTTCACCCATGCATTGATATTCTGGGGTGCTACAGGGTCATTCGCTATTATTTCCAGTATCTCGCCGGTTTTTAACTTTTCAACCTGTTTTTTTGTCAGGATAAGAGGATACGGGCAGCATTCACCGCGCACATCCAGTGTTTCATCAGGGATTATTTCAGACATTTTGTCTCCGGTAAGGTATGTTGGAAGAGCTCTTAAAATACAATGTTGACCTCTGACCCAAGTATCATATCAGTCAGTTCACCGAGTGATATTTTCTTAATCCCGTCAATAATCTCATCATCCCCGATATTCCTCTTCTCAACATCCCTGTCAAGTGCATAGAAATCAACAAGGTCGATATTCCTTGTAATTTCAGCCTCAACCGAGGGGACATCCTTGAGCCATACGGTAAGGTCGCCATATCCCGTTTTTTGTCCCTTGACTATGGTGTGGACACCGCCGCTTGCAAAAACCAGTCTTGCCTCGTTTCCTGCTGCTACCTGGGATGCAGCCATTGGAATTGCTGAGAATCCGTCTTCTTTTCCGTAGGGCGGCTGGGTTACGATTATATTTACTTTTTTTGACATTTTTATTCACCCCAGTAAAATAGTCTTATCAGCTTCTGCTGTCCACTCGCCAAGATCAAACAATCCGCCGATTATAACGCCTTCTGTCTGGTAATTCGTTACCCCGCGTGCATCCGTGCACTTAATGCAGGCGACAGCATCCGCCTTGGGATTCTTGAGACCTTTTTTCACGATATTGCCAAATATTGTCTCGACTGTTGGGAACTCTTTCGGTGCCTGGTCTTTATGGGCGACTATCGTGGCATCAAGGTAATTGAAGAAATTTACTGTAATGCCCTTTTCCTTTGCCGCGTGTGCCAGCCTCATCATGGTAAATACGGCTTCATCCCTGTACGGGCCGTTTATTGAAACTATTGTGAGTTGTTTTCCTGTCATGTTATCACTTAGAACCATACCACTCTTTCGTAATCGTCCATTATAAAGTCAAGAAGTGAGCTTATCTCTTTTACTTCTACGCCATTTATCATCTTACCGGTCATTGCCCTTGAAAGTACTGCCTTATCGTCTGCAAATATCCTGACGCCTTTTGCCTGTGCAGCTGCGAGTTTGTCTCCGAATTCCGACTTTCGTGCTGCTGTTACGCCGTCTTCAACAAGATATATTGCTACATCGCTGCCTTTTGCTGTTGCATCCAATCCGATATCGAGTACAAGGTCGGGTGTTTCTGTTGTGTATGGGTCCTTTGAAAGAACCATTAATAAGCTTGTCATTTTTCCTCCTCAGATAAAGTTAATCACGACAGTAATTATTATTGTGTATTAAATCTTTTGATTTAAGCAATATTCCAGGGACTGGCTTTTTTAACGTATAGGAAACTGACCATGAATCAAATGATTCATAGATAAATATGAAAATACGATTTTTCATACAAAGTATAAAATCATATCATTATCTGCTGGCTGAATCAATATAACCCAAAATCGATAAATTGAGTTCATTGGCTTTCATTCTTGTTTGTGTGTGTCAAAAAACAAAAGCCAGGAAACCAGTTGCAATAGCAATCACAATAGCCTTAATACTTTTCACTTACAGCACATGGGACGAGTATCAGGTAAGGAATAAGGATTCACTTCGCCAGGTGGTAATAGAAAATGTAGAGAGGTTCCGAAATTGTCGAAAGCCCCAGAATGGTTACAAGGTGCATCAATGTCCGGAATGTGGAACAAAAGCAGCAAATCAATGGGCAGACATGTTGTT
>JACUTP010000047.1 GCA_014859785.1 Candidatus Methanoperedentaceae archaeon
AACTAAATTTTGCCTCAATCAGGTAAGCCTATTTCTCGACGAATAGGGAAGTATAAAAACGTATCATTATCTGTCGGCTGAATCAATATAAACCTGAATGGATAATAAACTTTATAACATACAGAAGCATATCAATAATTACAATTAGGGAGACAGGATATGAAATTATATCGAAGTACTGAAAGAGAAAAAGAGATATCCACCGATGACAAATTAAAAATGATAGAACACGGATTGAAATATCTTATTGATTTAGATCTATTTGATGCGTTCTATGATGAAAGCTGGAGTAAAGAAATGGCTAAATTCCAGGATAAATTTTTTGATAAAAACTCATACTATGATTTACCTTTAGAAGAAACCGATTATGTAAAACAACATGTTGTTGAATGGTATGGAGAAGATTACGGGCTAGCTGTAATAAATGGAGAATTCTGGATGATATCTACCGGAGGCATCGATGAAGGCGGCTACAAGTGGTGGTATAAGATTAAAATAAATGCAGAAAATTTAGAGACGGCTAAAAAAGTTATATTATTGGATAAATGCTTGCCTGGAAAATATTGTAATTTATATTTTATTAAAAATAGAAATGAAGTATAGAAAAACTAACCGTAAAAGCACTTGCCTTATTTCCTCTTCTCAAATTGCAGCAGATAAAGGTCGGGGCGTGGTGTTTTACCCTGTCCTTTTGCAAACTCTGGGTAACACCTGTTGCACAGTGTCCTCCAGTTAAGCGATGCCACAATTGAACTTCCAGGGACAAGCCGCGCAAAGGTTACTGATGGCTTAACACTTAGGTTTGCTGCAATTTCCTTGAGTATCGGCATTAGTTGTGCCTCAAACACATCAAGGTCATCCACTTCAAGTCCCCTTATGTTTGCCGTGATACCGCTGCAACCGCACGGCAGGGCGAACATATCAAGCTCTGTCAGAAGCACCGGTCTGGCTAACAGTTTCCTGATTTTATCTTCAAATTCCGACCTGTTTTTTAAAAGTTCTGCTGCACTCATGTTTTCACCGTATAATTTTCCCAGGGCATGAGTGTTTCAAGCTCAGTCCCGCCTTTCTCATAAACCTGTGTTACTTTTTTAGCAAGCCTGTGGCAGTAACCGCATTTGCCGCATACCTTTTTGCAGTTCATCCACTGCTGTTCAAGGACACGGTCAAGGCTTTTATTCGGGATATAAAATAAATCCTTCAAATCCCTGGGACAGTCCTGCAAATCCATAAGGTTCCCTTCATAGCTCTCGTTATGATATGCATTAACGCAGTTCAGTATCCAGTCCACAAAATGAGTCCTGCCGCCTATCTTGAAAACATCTGTTATTTCTTTGTAGTGCTCTAAGTCTTCTGGTCTGATAAACGGGGATTTGATTATCAGTTCGGGATTGGCAATACGCAATTCGAGGCATTTGTAGTAATAATAATCATCAAGGACATTCGGTCTTGGTTCAGGACCGAAAGCATGCGAAAAGAAGTTGAAATGGGCGTACCTGAACGGGCAGCGGTAAAGGCATCCTTCATTGACAAGCAGCCTGAGTTCGCAGTCAACAGAATCCCGTATGGCTTCAAGCACGTCAAAATGACGGTTTACATTGGAATCTACAACGATTGAATCTGTCCCGAGGTTCTCGAAAAATTCAGCTTTCTGGGGCGAGTCCACAAAAGCAAGTACTGATGTCACGACTTCAATATCAAAATCCCTCGCCATTGTCTCAATCAGGTACGGGTCGGCTGCAACAATCGAATCAGCGCCAAGCTCCACAAGTTTCTCTATATACCAGTGGTTTGTCCTGTAGCCTTCGGGCGTAAGCTGCCGTCCTCCCATGCAGCTTGAGTTAAGCACCATCTCAACCTTCACGCCTTTTTTGTGTGCATATTCTACCTGCCCGGCGATCTCCTCAAGTTCGGGAGATGCGAGATTGCTGCGTCCGGTACCGATATAATCCGGGGAGCCAGCCATGAATAGGGAATATATCTTATCATTTTCCTTGAGCAGCTCTTTCATGCTGTTAATATGACCTGGGGAGGGGACAAAGAGCTTCATGCAGTTCCCTCTTATTTGCAATCCTGATAAATGTTTTGCAGGCTGCATGGCATGACCGGAATGGTTCTTGTTTTCATGATATTTTTATTTTCCTGATACAGCATTCCCTTCCTGCTATAACATCAACATTTGTTTCATTACATGCAGGACATTTGATGACAGGAAGGAAAAAATGGAGTTTCCCAAAATATTCGATTCTCCCTTCATAATGGCATCTGTTGCATTCTATCAGCGGATTTATGACTTTTATGTTATATTTCGCACCTTCTGCCACGGTCCCTCTGGTAATAGTATCGAAGATGAATTTCAACTGGTGTGTGTTAAGGGCTGTGAGTTCGCCTATTTCAATAAATACTTCCTCAACTTTTTGTGCGTTATTTTTCTTTGCAGTATCAATAACAGCATCCACAATGGCTCCGGCAATGGATATTTCGTGCATTTGGCATACTTATTCCCTGACAACCTCGATTTCAGATTTTAACTCGATGCATTTGGCAGCGGCATACATGAGCGAAGAGAACGCACATACAGTCCCGATACCCTTACCCACAAGCTTTCCGTCTTTTTTTACCTTTGCCGTGATATAGGTATTCATCCCGACATCTGTTGTCATGTTATTATTTTCAAGGGCAGTTATGAGGTTATTTCCCTCTTCGCCTGTATTTTTCCCTTTCTGGCAGAGTTTCACAGGGCAGACCTTACAGTATTCCTTGAACAGGGCACCCCATTTCTGTCCCGCTATTCCTGCATGCACCTCGGCAACGACTCCTGCGTATGCTATGCAGCATCTTGAAGCCCTGCCTATAACCTGTCCTTTTTCTTTTATCTCGCACAGTACCCTGTCGTTCCTGTAATAGAACCAGTTCTCCATCTTGCGCTCGAATTTTTCTTTCCCTGTATTTCGCTTATCTGAAAGTTCGATTTTCAGTTTTGCAGCAAGTTCTGGCGCTCGCGGGATTGTTGCTGCCGTACCGCATGTAGGGCAGTATGAGATTGGACC
Source organism: Candidatus Methanoperedentaceae archaeon (assembly GCA_014859785.1). GTDB lineage: Archaea > Halobacteriota > Methanosarcinia > Methanosarcinales > Methanoperedenaceae > Methanoperedens_A. Next base: position 3,051 of record JACUTP010000047.1, read on the forward strand.
GATTGCTATCTCTTTATCGTTTTTATCTATGAATGCAACCTCCACACCCCAGGAATTCCGCCTGATTGCAACCTTGCCCCCGTTTTTCCAGACCTCGTTATATGCAGCAGCTACAGGAGTAACAACCCTTCCATAACCGTAGATGTCTGCAACCTTTTCCATGTCGATAATACATTCCAGTGACTTTAACAGTTCGGGTTCAATCTTTTCCGGGAAAAAACCTCCTTCCACCATGGCAAAAAGAATAGCTGGAGGCCAGGTTATACCTTCTCCCTCACCAATAGTATTTCCTTCATTATCAATTATTGCGGAGCGCACACCATCGGGTCGCTCCCATGTTACGGCTTTTCCCCCGAATTTCGAGAGCTCTTTCAGTACCTTGTGGGTAGTGCCACAGTTACCATCCTCAATCCGGAGATTTCCTTCAAGGTTTTTCCTTACACGTTCTACAAAATCCATAACTAATCCTTGTTCGTAATATTACGAATTTACCTTACTTAAAGATTGCCATTCAGGCTGTCCCAAAACCCCCACTTCTAAAAATATTCAATAGATTCTGCTTTTCAATCAATACTTTCTGACCCCATAATCTGGATTTCAGTAATTTCTTTGATATTTACTATAAATCACCCTATGCATCGACAATATAATAGACGCAGTTGACATCACACCATTCGAATCCAGATACTCAAAAGACCTGCCTACCATCCACGATTACTTATAAAAATCCTGTTATATGGCATTTTCCTATGCGTGGTCTAAGCCACATTCATGCCTGCGGTGATGTTAGCCAGTTTCTGAGGAAAAATAAGCTGCAAGAGGGAGATAGCTATTTATATATTATTTTATATATATAATTAGGAGTTTAACTTTTAACTTTTATAACACCAATCCAACGGTTTATTGACACCATAGCCGGTATCGTATAGGTAGATAGTAACTATTATATAATAAAAAAGCTATAATCATTTTATACCATATATATTATACTATTATATTCGAAAAAAATCGACATTGGAGTCATTGAAATGCTCAAAAATATTAAGATCCAGATTGAAGATATCAAACAACTGATGCAGTCCCTGAAAAAGGGCAGTTCTCCGGATGGCGAACAAAACGCTATTGAGATACCACCATATGATGTGGCGGTTTATGGCGAGATCGTTGATTTCAAAGGCATTCCGGAGTATGTAGAACTGGAGAGGTATTGGGTAAATGAGCCGTTTTCTTTCATCTCGATACAGTTCAATGCAACAAATGATGATTACATATACTGCATAGTTGAGCCGGAACTTACGCCATTTGAGATAGAACTTTTAAATGACATATACGAAAGATCACGCGATGTATTATCATATAAAGACCTGGTAGAAGGGGCTGATAAGAAAGATATACTGACAAGAAAAGTAAAGGAAATTATTGATAAATATATCCAGAATTTCGATACAAAATCTTTTTACAAGATCCTCTATTTCATGTTACGGAACAACATCGGATTTGGTCGTATCGATCCTTTGATCAGGGACGAAAAAATAGAAGATATCTCATGCAGCGGGCCTAAAATCCCGGTGTATCTTTATCACAGGAAATATGAGAACATAAAAACGAATATCATTTTTGAAGAAGAAGAACTGAATTCATTCGTATTTCTTTTAGCACAGCGAAGCGGAAAGAACATATCCATCGCAAAACCCTATCTTGATGCCACGCTATCTGATGGCTCCCGTCTTCAGGAGACGCTCGGCAGGGAGATCACCACACGAGGGAGTTCCTTCACGATCAGGAAGTTCAAGGAAACGCCAATAACTCCTGTAGATCTTATTAAATGGGGGACATTCAATGTCGAGATGATGGCATACCTGTGGCTTACCATAGAGAATAACAAGAGCCTTATTTTGGCAGGCGGCACAGCATCAGGTAAGACAACCTCGCTTAACGCTATCTCCCTGTTTATCCCTATCAAGGCAAAGATAGTTACCCTGGAAGATACACGGGAACTGCAGTTATTCCATGAGAACTGGGTTGCGGGCTTAACAAGGGATCCATTCACGACAGGCGGAAAGGGGGCAGTGGATATGTATGAATTGCTGCGGCAGGGATTGAGGCAGCGTCCTGAATACCTGATCGTGGGAGAAGTGAGGGGCAAGGAAGCGCTTACTTTATTCCAGGCTATGAGCACGGGGCATACGACCTATTCAACCATGCATGCAGGAAGCGTCCAGGCTGCCATAAACAGGCTTGAGAATGAACCTATCGATGTTCCAAGGGTCATGATAACAGCTCTTGATATACTCCTGGTCCAGGGAGCCATCTTTATGCAGGGAAAAAGGGTCAGACGCATCCTTAACGTTATTGAGGTACTGGATCTTGACCCCGAGTCAAAGAGTCTCAACACTCTTGAAACTTTTACATGGGATCCTATTAACGATGATCATAACGTACTCAGGGAGTCCCAGGTCTTAAAGGAGATAAGAGAAAAAAGAGGATGGAGCAGACAACAACTGGAATTAGCCCTGGAAAGGCGAAGGAAGGTGCTTCAGCATATGGTAGATAAGAATATCATAGACTATGATTCGGTTGTTACTATCATTAAAGAATTCCATATCAATCAGGAAAAGCTATTGACAAAACTGGGACTTGAGGAGTTGAAGAATGAACTTTAGCCAGTTTTCTCTGTTAAAGTTCGGGAATTATGTAAAAAAGCATGAAAAATACCTCGAAATGAGGAAAAAGCTTAGAACCGCGCACATATTCAAGCCTTATGAAGAATATGTTTCAGAAGCAATTGTTATATCAATAATAATGGCAATTATTGGTTCAATATTGGGCGGTATAATAGGGTACATCATATTCTCAACATTCCCTATTCCAACGCTTGTAGTTTATGACCAGCGTCTTGCAGATTTCCTGAGAATATTCTCCCCTTATAAGATATATACTACAATTGCAATAGCAGGCAGCTTTTTTTTAATACTGATTGGCGTTTTGACTTATTCTGTATTGATGATATACCCGTCTTTCCAGGCAAGTATCAGGAAAGTCAATATCGACACTCAACTACCCCATGCTGTAATGTATATGTATGCTTTGAGCAGAGGAGAGACTAATATAGTCGAGATTATACGTTCTGTTGCTGATTTGCCGAACGTATATGGGGAGATCTCAAAAGAGTTCTCCATGATACTGCGTGATATGGAGTTCCTGGGGATAGATTTCATGAGTGCACTCCGGAATGTTCAGGCTGATACGCCGTCCCGGGATCTTAACGAGTTCCTTGGGAATCTTATAACCCTCATAGATAACGGCGGGGATATCACGGATTTCTTCTCAATGCAGATAGAAAGTTATAGGGTAAAAACTAAAAGAGATCATACACTTTTTCTTGATATGCTGGGCATGATAGCAGAAGGTTATGTCACAGGTTTTGTGGCAGGTCCGCTATTTTTAATTATAGTAGCAGTAACTCTTGGCTCCATGCAAGGTTCGATGACATGGCTGCTTCTGGGAATGACGTTCGTTGTCCTGCCATTTGGCTCTATCGGGTTCATTTTCCTCATAGACCTCATGCTCCCAAAGGATGAGCAGGTGATAGGGAGCCTGAATTTGCGAAAGGTTAAGGAGTTCGCAGGGATTAGAACAAGTGAAAAAAAGTATTTATTTAGCTGGGATGAAATACCAGGAAATGATAGTAAAAAGCTAATTGAATTTCTAAAAAATGATTTTGATATTGAGTGGATAAATAAAGCTGTAATTGAAAAAATTGATGATAATATCATTAAAGCATCTTATAAAACATCTTCCGGAGAAAATTATCTTTTACTTAGAATCAATGATGAAAAAAACAGTGTGGAATTAGAAATAGATGGTGTTAGAACTGATGAATTCATAGTTTTGTTGGAAAATGGTAAGTTAAGCATTTATGAAATGATAGCCAGAGCTGAAAAACCTCTTTTTGAAGAATATAAAAGATCAAAAAAATTACTACGAATCAAGAATATACTTAAAGATCCCCTGAAATCTTTTTTTGAAGAACCTGATCTTAGCTTAATTGTTACCATCCCTATCGCTGTCACAGTACTTCTATTCGTAATTTTCTTTAATACAGGGGTGCTTTTCGAAGGATATGTTGAAGCGTCAAATTTTCTTACAAATTATATCCTGCTCAGTATATTCATAGTGCTTGTACCCTATATAATATTCTTTGAGACTCGCTCTCGAAAATTGTGGAAGATAGAGAATTCAATACCTCAGTTCCTGCAACACCTGTCGCTAATAAATGAGACCGGGATTTCTCTTGCGGAATCGCTTCGTATCATGTTAAGGACTGAGAGAGGACCTCTTAGAAAATATGTTGAAAAAATGTACACGGATATCACCTGGGGGTCAAGCACAGTCCATGCATTCGTATTATTTGCCAATGATGTAAGGATGAATATGATTTCCAGGGTTGTGGCGCTTATCACCAAGGCAAGTGAATCAAGCGGTGATATCAGACAGGTCCTTGATATTGCTGCTACAGATACTAATATGAACCTGCAGTTAAAGAAAGATAAGTCGGTCAATATGCTTATCTATCTTATCATCATTTATATGGCATTCTTAGTATTCCTGTATGTAGTTTATTCACTTACGGCGACTTTTCTGCCCCCGATGGCGAAAGGTGCAGCGGCAGGAGGGGGAGCGTTCATCAAGAACTTTAACCTTGATTTTTATAAGGTATATTTCTATCATACAGCCCTGATCCAGGCATTCTTCTCAGGCGTGGTAGCAGGCGTCATGGGTGAAGGCAATTTCCGCTCTGGCTTCAAGCATTCCCTTATATTAATATTGATATCATTTTTATTATTCAAATTTATGGTGCAGGTATGATAAGATCGGAAAAAGCAGTATCCGAAGTTATAGGTATGGTAATGATATTATTCATTATGATGATAGTCATTGGAGCTATCCTTCTCGTGGGAGTACCGATGATAGAATCCGGAAAGGAAAGAGCAAGAATGGATGTTGCTGCAAATTCGTTCTTATCGCTCCAGAATGATATAGAGGAGGTGGTGAGGGGACCGATATGGGTGACAGACCCGATGGATGTGACAGACGTGAACAGGCTCGGACCATCGAGGGAGACCGGGTTCCAATTAATGGGAGGTACACTCAGTGTGCTGCCGAAAGCAAACACATACATGATTTTGGATGTAACGTTTACATCAAGTATTCAGAATTATATTATAGGTGCCGGAGAAATTACTTTCGAAGCAAACGGGGAGGAAATCGGATACGAGAATGGAGCTTTGATACGAAAGTATGAAGGGGGAGAGCCACTCATGTTCTCAAATCCCCTGATATCCATATACAACACTCTGGATAATCAGGCAAATCCCTCAGATTCAAATATAACAATTTCAATCCATGCTATCAATTTAAGCGGGAACCTTTCTTCTGTCGGGGGGGATGGAAAGGCAAGGATAGAGACAAGACCGGAGAATTATAAACAGATTATTCCGCCTGATATCATTCCAGGCGTGACCCAGCTTAATATATCGATATACAGTGCGCGAGATAATATTAATGCGTGGGAATCTTTCTTTAACACCAAACTGGAAACGGCGGGCCTAGATCAAAACTGCTTATTAAAGACAGGTTACTGTATTGATAAAACCAGTACATCAAATTTAGTGGTAAGGATATATGGAAATAATAATACAAGACCGGACATTTTCCTCTCCGTTTATGAGTCAACGCTTAATGTCATGGTACGGTAGGTGTGCATCAATGCTGCGTTCACTAATTAAAAACGAAAACGCTGTGAGTATACAAATAGGCTATGTCCTGAACCTTCTGGTGTTAATCATATTTACCGGAGGCATCATAACTGCTTTTTACTTATATGCCGATTCCTCCTCTCAACAGGCAGCGAGAGCCGGTTTCACAGATACTGGAAGCGAGATTGCTCGCGATATCACGAATATGTACCTGATATCCGCAAACTCAAAAGATAATGTGAGTATCAATGTGACACGCAATATACCCCTTACTATTGGAGGGAAAGGTTACAGCATCACATTGAATCCTGCCTCGCAAAACAGCCTTGCCTCAATTGATATTAAGGAGGGTGGTTTTTACGGATACACGGTCAGAACAACGTTAAATTCCATTATTGATCCTGTGGATGCAGGTGGTGTTGTTTATAGCGGTTCAGGGGAATTAAATATCAGGTTGGAAAAGAACACCAGTGGGACAAGTTTATGGATAAATTAGATGATAGTGCAATTGCCGCAGGCATAGATCTGATGATTGCACTTGTACTTATGATTGCGGCTGTGACGATGGCAATTTTGATCATGCCCTCAATGTCCCATGAGGACAAAAGCTGGCGCATCAACCAGTATATGGCTGCAACGAGAGCGAGTGATAACCTGGTGCAGGATGAAGGTCAGGAAGGATGGGTCGATAACTGGAAAAATCAAAACTACCAGAATGTCACAAAGATTGGATTCGTTTATGCAGGTCAACCTAAGGTTTTAAATGAGACAAAGATCGATGCGATGATGATGAAACACGTTGATAATATAACTGAAGTGCCCTGGTGGGAATTCCCGAATTTTACATCGGACCATCTAGAAAATGAGAAAAAATATGCTGCAAGGGCGCTTGGTCTTGAAGAATACGATAAAGAATACAATTTTTATATGCGGTTATATCCAGTAGGATTGGGTGAATCCGGGTTTAACTATTCACGTGTTGAGATAAATCTGTCAAAGCAAAGCAAAGTACCCATGAATGAGAACACAGCATCTATGGTAGACAGGTATGTTTATATAAATTCTTCTGATGCTTCATGTAAGGGAGGATATATCTGTTATGATAATAAAACTGTTCATTACCGACTGAACCTGTGGGTGTGGTGGTAACATGAGACGATTTAAAAATGATGATAGCGGACAGTTGATATTAATAGCATGTGTGTCTGTTACGGCTGCTCTTTTGCTGATTGCAGCATATGAATATTCGACTCTCGGTACAGGTGAGAATTCCATCAATCGTGAAAATTTGAACTCATACTATTTCTATGACAGCATTAGAGAGAGATACTCCCGGATTTACAATGACCCTGATTACAATGTTCCTTCATTCGAAAATGATTTGAAAAATTTTACCATTTTACATGGGTTTAGCGTGGACTTCGTGTGTAAAGACAACAATCGTACAATTATATTTATAGATAAGGATATAAAAATAGAAGAAGAATTGGAAGGGGGGCAATGTCCTTAAAAAGAATGACGGATAACGAATCAGGTATTACATATACCCTGGAGGCTATTATCGGGGTGCTGCTAATAATCGGAACAATAGTGTACCTGACAGGCAACATACCATATACCGCACAGAAGACGGGAGAACATTCCAAGGTGCAGTTGATGAACATAGGCAGGGACAACCTTGACCTTACTTTTATAACACCCATACAAGAGACATGCCCGGGCTGCATGGACATTCAAGTGCCCAGGCAGTATTTACTGCTAGCAGATAAGGAATTCGTAAAGCCTTATGATACCGTGAATTTCACAGTTACCTATGCGAATGGTGACCCGGTAAATAAAGGGCTTACACTTCAAAACACGACTCTGGGGACTGGTGACCCTTTTAAGAATATGACAGAAATACTTAATACAGCTACCTGGTCATGGTCTGCTTCTCCTGAAAACTTAACCACGTTCAGTATCCGGGCAAATGACTTCGCCGGGGGAGTATCAAACATTGTAACAATCAAGGTGGGCTGGTATTTTCTCGATAGTAATACGGGTGGTATTTACAGCGATAATGACAATGTCACCGGCGTGGTTCGTTATCCGAATGGCACCGGCGCCCCTAATTTAAGTATATTTCTTTATGGCCCCCTCAAGGATAAGGGTCAGGGTATTTGTGAATCTGGTGGTATTGCGCCACAAGCTATAACGGATGAAACAGGATATTTTTCATTCGGCTGGCCTGATGA
>JACUTP010000048.1 GCA_014859785.1 Candidatus Methanoperedentaceae archaeon
TTCTCCTGAAACTCATCAACTGTATTCAGACACTCTTCAGATGTATGTTCTGTTTCTATATCACATATTTTGACATATGTTATTCCCCACTTGGTTAAGACACATTTATGTATCAATATAAATTATACAGCTATTCGCATATATTACTTACGGTGCTCTTTTCCGAGTCCTGTTACAGGTATTCCTTTAGTTCCAGTTCAAACCCGATAACCGGGTGTTCCATCCCGAAGTTCGAGATGACTTCGGGGTGTATCTCCCCGAATACTCCTATTTTATATTTCTCGTCATCTCTAAGTACTTCGTCTTTATGTAAATGAATAATACGATGTGGGTTGCTAAACCTTACATCAACATAATTATCATCGTATTCTTTTACAATCACCCCTATTTCACCCGATGGTAAATGTGCGACATGGCTTTTTTGTGAAGTGCTCTTACCTTTAATGAATATCTCAGCACATCTCCCCTCAATAAATGCTGAATCCTTTCCCTTAAAAACCCAATATTTTATTCCTCTCTCCCTCATCACAGCATCCACAACCGATTGTATTTCGGTAAAATTTGCCTGCGGGTGAATGGCAACAGCACCAAGATGCAGCCTGTTCTGGCAGTCCACGAGGACTTCGCCTGCCTCGAAAATGCGCTGGGGCTGCTCGCGGTGCCTGTTGATAGAAAGAATCTCAAGCAGGTTGGGAAGAATTGTTGAACGTACTATTGTATGGTCTTCGCTTATGGGATAAAGTATACGGGTAATCCCGTCAGGTTTATCACGCCGCATCAATTCAAACTGCAACCTCTCGCTTGAAAGTGTAAACGGCATCACGTCATAATATCCCAGTCCGACCATTATTTCCCGCAAAGAATCCCTGAGTTCTGAAACAGGATGGGCAGTACCTATGGCAGATGTGGCAGGAAGTTCGGGTTTAATTTTATCGTACCCGTATGCGATGCCAATATCCTCAATCAAATCCCATGTATGCAAAATATCTGAGCGGTATGACGGGATTAATACTTCAATGCCATCACCTGACTTTACCGCCCCGAACCTCATTTTTCCAAGGTATGAAATTATTTCTTCATCAGTGAGTGTTAACCCGATAAGCTCCTCGACCTCACTGCTGTTAAGTTTCATCCTGCCAGGTTCAAGGTCAGGCGCCTGTTTCCCGTTAATTGTAACAGATTCAATTTTCCCGCCGCGTTCAGCAAGCGCGGTTACCACGATATTCAGGGCAGTTGAAACGGCATGGTCAAGTCCTGTAATCTCGATTAGCAGGTCGGTTGTTTCTTCTGTGACCCTTGTAAGCTCCCCGTTAATTATTGGCGGGAATGAAACTACCTTATCATTTGCATCAAGTATTAGCGGGTATTTATCAAAATCTTCAAGTATAAATGCGAATTTCACCCCTTTCGGGTGTTTTTCAAGAATCTCACTCATACTCATGGGTTCTTTAAAATCAAGAGGTACGAACTTGAAACCAGGGTCTTGCGCAATGTACCTGAAAGGTGGTGTTATTTTTGAGAGGTCATGAACACCTATGGAGATTTTTTTCCGGTTCCTGCCGAGTGCCCAGTGCATTGATTCCTGGAGTGCCATCAGGGATTCGATGCTTCTTGATGTGAATCTGACGTTTCGCACAACAGCGCTTACAATATACGGGCGTATTTTATCGATACCTTCATCTTTTGTTATTTCAATTTCTGATGGTGTCACTTTATATTGTCGGAGACCTGATTCCTTACCCAGAAAACCCCTGACCGCGCGCGTCACGCCTTCCACGCTGTAAAGGTCAGGTCGGTTCGGGAAAAACTCGATATCTATGTGGTCGTCCTCGATTCTTTCGATGTCACAGCCCATCATGGGAATTCGCTCAATGATGGTGTTCTTATCCATTCCAGAGAGTTCTTCAAGATCTTTGTAATCCAATGAAATAACAGGCATCTTAATCGGCTAAAAAACGAGTGGAAGATATATTAATTGTTCTGTTGTACACTTATGTTGCAGTTTTTTGAGCTTTCGTTCACAGGGAATATTGGCTTCATGAGTTCAAGGGAATACGGAACCTTGCCCATTACCCGCATAATCCTGTGTATCTCCCTTGTGATCCTGAAATACTCCTCGATCTCCTCATTCTGCTCGTAAGCGGTTATTGCTGCGAATTGCGTAGGAGTGGAAACATTGGCATACACTGTTGCAGCAACTTTCGTGAAATCATCCCGTAGATTTCCTGGGTCATTGGTCAGGGCATAAATCCCATCGGCAAGCACAAGGGTATCATGTTCACGGCATACGTCTGCAATTTTTTCAAGCTCCCGTCTTGAATATACAACTCCAGTGGGGTTCAGAACAAGTACATGCTGCCCACCCGGAAGTCCGGACAGGAAAATGTCCAGGTCACCTGGCTGATCCTGTAATCATGTCTGCATTTTCACACAGTGCCTTTGCAATGGAAGGAGGGACATGTAATGGCGGCTGCCCGAACGCCGAAGTAATCAAAGTTACATGCTAACTTCCGGCATTTCTTCCTGTGCTCTGAAAACCATAAGACCTATCCTCAGGTTATCAGGCATTTTTATGGCGTCAACATGCGGCTCAACATGAATATTTCCTGTCAATTTTACATACTCCCTGAATTAAACATGTGGAATTCCGGTGTGGTTTGAAATCTCAGAATTCGTTGTGCAAAGGTCACTTACACCAATATCATGGACATCATCATTCCCTGTCAACCTGGCAAAGTCCTTCATTTCCCAGGTCGATACACTCAGGAAATTCTCAAGTTTCCTTGCCGAGATGTCGATTTGTAACCTTTTCCTAAGTTCCGGATTCTGGGTTGTGACACCTACCGGGCATTTACCTGTATCGCATAACCTGTACTGCTGGCAGGCGCATGCCATAAGAGCAGCAGTGCCTATGGCAACAGCATCTGCCCCCATTGCAAGTGCCTTTACAAAGTCGGAAGATACCCGTAAGCCGCCTGTTACCACAAGGGAAATGTCTTTTATCGCCCGGTCATCAAGGAACTTCCTTGCCCGGTATAATCCGAATATGGTTGGAATGGAAGTTGCCTGCTTGACAAACTTCGGTGCTGCTGCTGTTGCACCCGGTCTCCCGTCAATGGTAATGAAATCCGCTTCCGCAAAAACCGCTACTTCCATATCATCCTCGATATTACCTGCGGCAAGCTTTATACCGACAGGTTTCCCGCCCGATTTCCCTCGCAGCCATTCCACCTTCTGTTTCAGTTCATCCCTGTTCCTTATATCATCAAAACTGGATGGACTGATAATATCCGTTCCTTCAGGAAATCCCCGTATTGTTGCTATTTCCTTTGTAACCTTTTCAGCAGGCAGGTGCCCGCCCATTCCCGGCTTTACAGACTGCCCGATTTTTATTTCAATGGCATCCACTTTCTTCAGATTCTCATCAGTAACACTGTACCTGTTTGGAACATACTCGAAAATATATTTGTAAGCATTATCAAGCGACTCCTGTAAAATCCCGCCCTCCCCCGAACACATGGCTGTCCTGACAGCAGCGCTTCCTTTTGCGAGGGAAACTTTTACTTCACGCGAAAGGGCGCCGAAGGACATATGCGTAATATAAACCGGAGTTTCGATTACAAGCGGTTGCCTTGCTTTAGGTCCTATTACGGTTCTTGTATTTACAGTTTCATCCCGGTTAAGCGGTATTCTGGCAAGCTGCGCACCTTTTACCAGTATATCGTCCCATGAAACCACATCTTTTACTGTCCGCATTGGCTCAATTATTGACTCACCTGTTGCAGAAATCCTGTGTATGTCAGCCATATGGACTTCCAGTTCATCAGACAGGCGCCTCCATTCTGCAAGGTATCCCCCGAGTTCGGCTTTAGGTGTGGATATGGTTATTTTTTGTTTTGACCCGCAAACAGGACATGACAGGGTCTCCTTGATTTCATGTATCTTTGCCTCCTCTTTTACGAGCTTTAAATGGGTTTTATCTGATTTACAGATTGGACATTTCCAGTCATCAGGGAAATCACCGGGTTTTACCCCGGGTTTAATACCGGTCGGGGAATCACCCCTTGAGTCATCATACTCGAAAACGTTGCAGACATCGCATCTGTATTTTCCCATAATACAGTTCCCACCAGTTATACCGGTAAGTCATTTTCGGATATTTTTTTCAGGATCATTACATCCTTAACCTACATCCCCATCTGTTCCTTCTCAGAACCCCTTATGCAATAATACATGTTTTTGAGTTCCATCTTCTCATATACGGGACATCCGGTACAAATGCATCCTTTCTCTTCACTGATGCATCCGCTTTTCCCGATAGCAGGAAAACAGAAACCACCCTTTTCGCCGCATTCGACCCATGTGGGGCATGACGGACATGTACACATGGACAGTACCATTTCTTTTTGCTTTTGCATCTCTTCGGGACTCATTTCCATAATTTCTACTCCTTTAAAGAATAATGGAGTTATTTGTTATATAACACTTTTGCGGCAATTTCGGGAAAAATATCCTATTTTTTTTCATCGAATTCGCTTATTTCCTTTCCTAAAAAGTATCCCAGTACCGTCCTTATACCGACAATGGCACCGAGAAGTATGATATCATCCTTTGTCGGGGCAATAATCGATTTCAGGATGTCCCCGGCTATCAGGAAATCCAGCCCGAATATAATCCTGTGCGTAAAAACCCTGCGAATATCATGGTAATCGGATTCTGATCCTTTCCTTATTTCAATAATAACAGTCCTGGCTGCAGCTACTATACCGCCATACAGTATGATTGCCGCGCCGAAATAACCAAACACCAGTGACGATATTTCGATAACTACTCCAAGCATGATAGTAAGTTGGGATTTAACCTATAAAAAATATATGACGGATAAACCATAAGCCAATATTTATTTATACCTCACAGTCATCTAAAATCCATCAACGGGTGATATAACAATGACGAAAACTTCCAAAATACCAGGTTTCTATAAATTAAGTCCGGATGAAAGGCTAAAAGCAGTATCCGAATTCTCAAACCTGGCAGAAGAAGAGGCTTCAAACATCAGAACCACAGGCGCGCTTGACATCGATGCAGCAGACATGATGGCAGAAAACGTTATAGGGGTCATGGAAGTGCCAATGGGCGTGGCTGTTAACTTCCTGATAAACGGAAAGGATTACCTCATCCCGATGGCAACAGAAGAACCGTCTGTCATAGCTGCTGCCAGCAACAGCGCAAAAATGGCACGGGATTCCGGGGGTTTCATAACCAGCAATACAGGTCCTGTAATGATAGGACAGGTACAGGCTGTGGGAATTTCTGACCCCTACGGTGCAAGGATAACCATACTTGAGAACAGGGATGAGATTATCAAACAGGCAAACGAGGTTGACCCCGTACTTGTAAGGTTCGGAGGGGGGGCAAAAGATGTAGAAGTCCGGGTTGTTGAATCACCCGGCGGACCAATGGTTGTCACCCATCTGATAGTTGACTGCCGTGATGCAATGGGCGCCAATGCCGTGAATACCATGGCAGAAGCGGTTGCTCCCTATATCGAAAAAATAACAGGCGGGCGCGTGTACCTGCGGATAATCTCGAATTTCGCTGACAGGCGTATCGTTCGTGCAAAAGCAGTATTCAATAAGGACGCCATCGGGGGAAGCAGTGTCGTTGAGGGTATAATCGCAGCATACAATTTTGCAGCATCTGACCCGTACCGTGCATCCACCCACAACAAAGGTATAATGAACGGAGTTACTGCTGCCGTTCTTGCCACAGGCAACGATACAAGAGCCATTGAAGCAGGGGCGCATTCCTATGCATCACGAAGCGGCACGTATTCACCGCTTACAAGATATGAGAAAAACAGGGACGGCGACCTTGTGGCAACAATTGAGATGCCAATGGCTGTTGGTCTTGTCGGCGGCGCAACAAAGACAAACCCGATCGCCCGTGCTGCCGTAAAGATTCTCGGCGTTAAAACTGCCACTGAAATGGGAGAGGTGTTTGCCTCACTGGGGCTGGCGCAGAATTTCGCTGCAATGCGTGCGCTTGCCACCGAAGGCATCCAGAGAGGACACATGGGGCTTCATTCAAGGAACGTGGCAATACAGGCAGGGGCTGCGGGAGACCTTGTGGATAAAATCGCCAGTATCATGGTGGAGGAAAAGAAGGTCAGGGCGGACAGGGCAAAGGAATTACTGGAAGAGCTGCAAAAAACTGAAAAAACTACTAAACCCTGAAGAAAAAGAATATAAAGGTTTAGGTCAGTAATCATAATTGTATTTTCAACCGTCCCGAAAACGGGATAATTTACGTGACAGTCTGATTATACCGTTTTAAAAGTTATTAAATTACAAACCATTCCTTCGAAAATCATGAAAGAACTGCTGCAATACGACAAAAAAAGACTTCTGGAAACCCTGTGGGAATGCGACCCGCACATATACAGGATTCTGAAGTCAGGCAACAGCCTGCACGATGCCAGAAGCAGGATGATGGATTACCTGAACAGTATTGAGAGGCGTCTTTTTAATATCTACTCTGACAAATACTTCCAGAAAATCAACCTCCTTGAAAGGAACAACTCCAAGGAATGTATCCGGGTTTTCAAGAACATCATCCGTTCGGAAAACGAGCACATAACCGGGTTTTCCGCACTGAACCTGCTTTACAGGGCTGCAAGGAAAAAAACCAGTCCTTACAAACTGAAAGAAGGTTTCATCTTTGAATTTATCTACCTGTTTAAAGGTATTAATTGCGATTCCGGGTTGTATACGGAAAAGGATGTGCCCGCTTTCCTGAAATTAGACGGGCTGGAAGCTGCAAACGAGCGCATGAAATCCCTCGACAAGTACGCCTCGAACATGGAAGAGTATTTCAAAAAGTACAGGACGGGACTGGATATTGACCTGATTGAGGAAAGAAAACTGAACAAGAACATTATCATGCGATATTTCAATGCTGGTGAGTCTGACTGGCAGGATTATAAGTGGCATCTTAAGAACATCATCCATGATATTGATACCCTGAAGGCACTTGTGAAACTGGATGATGATGAGATAAAAGGGCTGGAACTTGCAGGAATTAACGGCATTCCTTTCCAGATAACACCTTATTATCTCTCGCTTTTTGACATGGGAAATACAGGAAAATACGACCGGGCGATAAGGGCGCAGGTATTGCCGGGCGTGGATTATTGCACGAACTATATCCAGAGTAAAAAGAAGGGCACAAACCTTGATTTCATGGGCGAGAGGTCAACGAGCCCGATAAACGGTATAACCCGGCGGTATCCCCAGATACTTATACTCAAGCCTTTTGATTCCTGTCCGCAGATATGCGTTTACTGCCAGAGAAACTGGGAAGTTACCGATATAAGGGAGGCTGTATTCTCAAGGGAAACCATGGAAAATGCATTACGGTGGATACGCGATAACCCGAATATCACGGAAGTGTTGATTACGGGCGGCGACCCGCTGACACTTAACGATTCCATCCTTGACTGGCTGTTATCCGAGGTCGCATCCATCGAGCACATCGAAAGAATAAGGCTTGGTACAAGGATTCTTGTTACAATGCCGCAGCGGATTACTGACGGGTTCGTGGAAATACTTGGAAAATACCACGAACTCGGTAAACGTGAAATTGCAATCATAACGCATTTCGAGCATTCAACTGAACTTACACCTGATTGCCTGGCAGCATTAAAAAAGCTAAAGAAAAGCTGCTTGAATATCTATAACCAGCAGGTTTTCACGTACTATAACAGCAAGAAATACGAATCGTGCCTCCTCCGGAAAGTGCTTAAAAAATCAGGTATTGATCCTTATTATATGTTCAATACCAAGGGAAAGGACGAAACCATTGATTACCGTGTGCCGATTGCAAGGATTGAGCAGGAGCGCAAGGAAGAGGCGCGTTTCCTTCCGGGTCTTGCAAGAACTGATGAACCTGTTTTTAATGTGCCGCGTCTTGGGAAGTCGCATCTTCGAGCCTGGCAGGACCACGAGGTGATAATGGTTATTGAAGACGGGAAACGCGTGTACCGCTTCTATCCATGGGAGTCAAAGTTCGAACTGGTTGACCCGTATAATTATACTGATGTATCCATCTATGATTATATCAAACGGCTGAACGATGATTATGAAAATCTCGATATTGATGAGTATTCATCGATATGGTATTATTTCTGAGTTGCTTCAAGAAAATGGATATTTCAGGTGGAATGAAAAGGATTTACGCATAGAACCAGTGAAACTATAGAAATTTATATACTCATTTGAGTAATGGAGATCCAGGTAAGATTAAAAGTATTTGTCTCTTTACCTTACACTTTTGGTGGTCAAAAACCGGGATTGAAATAATTACGGAAAAAACATTTGAAAGGAACTAAAAGTCAACAGGGTAAAGGAGATCTTCCTTGAATGAATAAGAAAATAAGGACTGGTAAAATGGCGAAGAACGACAATAAAACCCAGGAAGAACCTATTGAGAAGCAGCTGTGGAAAGCAGCGGATAAACTCAGGAAGAATATCGACGCCGCCGAATACAAACATATAGTCCTGGGGCTTATTTTCCTGAAATACATATCTGTCGCATTTGAAGGGTTGTATGACAGGTTGAAGAGGGGAGAAGGAGAATATGCGGGTTCTGATCCTGAAGACAGGGACGAGTACAAAGCCGAGAATGTCTTTTTTGTACCCCCGGCAGCCCGCTGGTCATATCTGCAGGGGAGAGCCAGACAGCCTGAAATCGGTAAAGATGTTGATAATGCGATGGATGCAATCGAAAAAGAGAATCCCTCTCTCAGAGGGGTTTTGCCAAAAGTCTTTGCACGGGGTAACCTTGACCCGGCGAGTCTTGGCGGTTTGATCGACCTTGTGGGCAATATCGCGCTTGGCGATGCAAAAGCCAGAAGCGCAGATGTTCTCGGTCATGTGTTCGAGTATTTCCTTGGCGAGTTCGCCCTTGCAGAAGGCAAAAAGGGAGGGCAGTTCTACACGCCAAGAAGCGTTGTTGAATTGCTGGTTGAGATGCTTGAGCCTTACAGTGGCAGGGTCTTTGACCCATGCTGCGGCTCAGGCGGAATGTTCGTCCAATCCGAGAAATTTGTTATTGAGCATCAGGGGAAAGTTAACGATATTTCAATTTACGGACAGGAGAGTAACCAGACCACCTGGCGATTGTGCAAGATGAATCTCGCTATAAGGGGCATAGACAGCTCGCAGGTTAAATGGAACAATGAAGGCTCATTCCTCAACGATGCTCACAAAGACCTGAAAGCGGATTATGTCATTGCCAATCCTCCTTTCAATGACAGCGACTGGAGCGGCGATCTGCTCCGAAAGGACGGCAGATGGAAATACGGTGTTCCACCTGCTGGCAATGCCAATTACGCCTGGATACAGCAGTTCATTTACCATTTAAGCCCCAGCGGGCTTGCTGGTTTTGTCCTGGCTAAAGGGTCGCTTACATCCAGATCATCAGGCGAGGGGGAAATTAGAAAGGAGGTGGTGGATGCCCGTCTGGTTGACTGTATCGTGAACCTTCCGCCAAAACTGTTCCTGAATACACAGATACCTGCATGTCTGTGGTTTTTGAGCAGGAACAAAGCCAATGGTAAATACAGGAACAGGACAGACGAAATCCTGTTTATTGACGCCCGGAATCTGGGGCATCTCATCAACCGAAGGACGCTCGAATTCTCAAAAGAGGATATTGAAAGAATTGCGCAGACTTACCACAACTGGCGCAATCCTGGCGGTGATTACGAGGATGTAAAGGGATTCTGCAATTCTGCTTCAATTGAGCGGGTGCGCGGGCTGGATTATGTGCTGACACCCGGGCGTTATGTTGGTCTGCCTGACGATGAGGATGATTTTGATTTCAAGGAGCGTTTCACGGGGCTCAAAGCTGAGTTTGAAGAGCAGTTGAGGGAGGAAGCAAGGCTTAATGCGCTGATTGCTGAGAATCTGGAGAAGGTGAGGCTGGTATGAATGGAAATGAGTTGATACAATCTGAAGAAATCCATAGCAGAATTCATACTATCCGTGGTGTTCAGGTAATGCTGGATAAAGATCTGGCTGAACTTTATGGCGTTGAAGTAAAAAGATTAAATGAGCAGGTAAAACGAAATATTGAAAGATTTCCAGAATCATTCTGTTTTCAGCTTAACGAAAGTGAAATGCAAATCTTGAAATCACAAATTGTGACCTCAAACAACTTGAAGTCGCAAATTGCGACCTCAAGCTGGGGTGGCAGACGAACCCGTCCTTATGTTTTCACAGAACAGGGCGTTGCTATGCTTTCTGCAGTTTTAAGAAGTGAGACCGCTGTTAAAGTAAGTATTCAGATAATAAACGCATTCGTCATGATGCGCCGCTTTATCACAGCCAATGCATTGATTTTCCAGAGACTTGATACGCTTGAAATAAAACAACTGGAAACTGATAAGAAAATCAATCATGTGCTTAATGCAATAGAAAGCAGGGACATTCAGCCCAGACAGGGTATTTTTTTTGAAGGACAGATTTTTGATGCGTATCAATTTGTTTCGGATCTTATCAGAACAGCGCGGAGTACCATATTAATTATTGACAATTATGTTGATGACACTGTTCTGACACATCTCATAAAAAGAAATAAAGGTGTGAAAGTCAAGATTCTTAGTAAAAAAATATCGAAACAACTGGCTCTGGATATAAAGAAGTTCAATGTACAGTATCCGGAAATTGAGATAATAGAGTTCAAGAATTCCCATGATCGTTTTATAATCATCGATAATACCACAGTATATCATTTCGGCGCTTCCCTGAAAGACCTGGGTAAGAAATGGTTTGCATTCTCGAAAATGGATATCGGAGCGGTTGAGATGCTTGCAAGGCTTGAGGGTATTAAAGCATGAGTAAAAAAGAAGCATTCCATTTCACAGTCGGGCAGTTGATTGAAAGTTTGAAATCCCTGCCGCCGGAGCTGCCTGTATTGACCAGCGGGTATG
>JACUTP010000049.1 GCA_014859785.1 Candidatus Methanoperedentaceae archaeon
GTTATGGCAAAAGTCGATTATAATTCAAATAAATCCCGTCAACGATTCATTTCTTCAGGCTTTTGCCGCTTTTGGATTCTTTTTTGTGATTACTCCAATAGTTATTTAACATAATTAAAAAAATATACCCCCATGAAATGTCCCACGTGCAACGGGAATTGCGTACTTCCGGCAGAATCTGTCCTTGATGAGCTTTTCGGCATCTACATGGCATGCGGTTCCTGCCCTCCTGACCCGTTGTTTAATAAAAATACACCGTTTAAGGAGCATATCGATAAGAATTCGGGACGGTGCCCGAACTGCAAAAAGCGTCATATTGATTATGTTATCGGGAATGTCCTTTCCCTCCTTAAAGAAAAGGGCTTCTTTCCCGGAGATGCATCCCTCAGAGAGGTTGGTACACCGCTGATTGCTGTTGGTTTCCAGATACCGTACCCCCCAAGGCTTGGTGAGGACAGCCTGGTCCTGGTAATGGATTCTGTGACAGGAGAACTTGCAGCCGACATTGTCCGCACAGTCCCTGAAATAAAAGGAGTTATTAAACGGAAAGGTTCACAATCACAGAGTATCGGGATTCTTGATACCGGCAGCACGCCCCATACCTATGAAATGCTTGCAGGATGCGATATGCGGTGCGATATCGTGGCATCATCATTCGGTGAATTGTGTATCTATAAGAACCAGTCAAAAATACACATCGAGTTCAACAATACCAAAATAGCAAAAATCGAGGAATTGTATTTTAAAGGTGAACTTGACAATTCTTCGGTGGTTGACGGTTTCTGCGGACCCGGCACCCTCGGACTTTTAGCTGCTCTTGGAGGTGCAAAAAAAGTTATATTTAACGATGCATGGCTTCCTGCCGTCAGGAATACAATCCTGAATATTAACGCAAATTCAGGCATACTCGGTCTAAAAATGGAACTTGAAACACCGGATTATGATACATTAATCGGTGATGAACCAGTACTTTTAGCAAAAGCCGGAGGCACATCTGAAATACTGGTGTATCACGGGGATATTAAAAAACTAAAAAGTGCTGTAGATGGATGTGACATCTGTATAATAGATACATTCCCGTCGGTGAATCCCGCAGTATTCATACATCACTGCAGGGAAATTGCAAAAAAAGTGGTTGTTATCTAATCAATGCAGCAAACATGTTTTAATTTTATCAGGCTAGTGGAGTATACTCCCTCGTACTCATGCCCGTTTTCATGCAGGAGCGATATGTAATATTCCATAAGTTTTTGTATGGCTTTTTCTTTTTTGTAGTTATGATTTACCGTGAAAACATGGTCGGAAATCTCTATTTTTTCGATAATCCGCAATGATTCATGGGTATTCTTCAACAGGTGCAAAAACTCGGAATGAGGTATGCTTTTTATATGTTTTTTTGATATCGATTCGAACATCCCGGTATCTGGTGCCATATTACCTGCAAGCAGGTCTTCATAGAGGTCTTTGTAAATAGAGACCATATTGTAATTAACTGAATTGTATATCTGAATCAGGTTTTTGCAGAAACCCTCATTTGACAAACACTCTTTCAGGATATCTGTCATGGCGCCGAAATATTTCCGTGCAGATTCCGGCTCTGTTTCTTCTCCCCTGCTTTTCAGGTCAATCCTGGTGTATGTTGCCCTCCTGTGCACGATATCGATATCAAGGTTTTTATTATTGACAAGGAACATTACAACAAGCTGTGCCACAAAATCACGGTATTGTTCATTTTCCCCCCTTATCTCAACAGTGGCTGTTTCAGGATTTATAATGTCATTGCAGTAAATCAAGACATTACAGTTCCATCCGGATTGATTGATAATTGCATTTACCAGTGCGTTTAGTTCCGAAGTAGATTTAATTTTCAGTGGGTCAAGAAGTTCGTTGAGTATCTCCTGGTCAATCATCATCCCCTTTGTAACTTTCAGCATCCATGCGAAAACAGGGCTGCTGAGCAGGACATTTTCCCCGGTTTTAATGGATTGTTCCCTTGAGCTTATTTCCTTTTTATTGGATGATATTCCTGTTATCGCAGAATCCACACTCCCGTAATGCTGAATAGCAATATTACTGATACTTATGGAGTCCCTTATAGCTGCGCTCAGGTTGCCCCCGTTGATTTGTAGAAGTTTGTCAAGTTGATGGATATATTTTTCATCAAGTGAGATATTTTTCCTTATAACCATAATACCAGTGCTACTTTAGTAATACTGAAATGATACCATATAAGCATATTGATAATCTAAAATTACCCTTCTAAAAATGTAAATATTGAATTAAATTTTCTTTTTAGATGTTTAAGTTACTTAAATATTGTATAATAAGATAATATCTTTGAAAAATGTTTATTTTTAATAATAAGATGATATAAGCCATATTAGTTGTTAATACCATAGTGCTAAAAGAGTATTTAGTAGTACTACTCTAATATTGATAATACAACTTCATCAAGGTGAAGTTCCAAGGGAGAAGTGTGACAGACAGGTTGGGGAGGGGGGTTTATAACCTCATTAATCGGGCACATGTTCTCCCTTCCTGAATCAACTATTATTGTTTAGCAAATTATTTTATAGCATCTTCCGTATTATAGGTCTTAAATGACTCCCCGAATCGAAGTCGCTTTTAAAAAAGGAATGAAAGACGCACTGGGCGAAAGCGTCAGAAAAAAGATATTCGAAGACCTGCACATCAACGTGGACTCTGTCAGGACAATCGAAGTCTTTACCTTTGACGCGGACCTCTCAGGAAAGGAATTGAACCTGCTCGGTGAAAAACTATTCGCAGACCCCGTAATACAGGACTTCTCAGCAAAACCGCTGGCAGAGGATTTCTCATGGCTGATAGAAGTGGGATTCAAGCCAGGCGTGACAGACAACGTTGGCGCAACCTCAAAAAAAGCCTCCGAGGACATACTTGGCGCCGCACTGCGCGGGGTATATTTCTCACGACAGTATCTCATCACAGGCGGCATAACTAAAGAGGATGCCGACAGTATCGCAGGCGGGCTTCTTGCCAATACACTTATTGAACGATGGGAAATCATCGGCATGGATGAATGGGACCCTGAAAAAGGGATTCAGCTTCCGCTTCCTGTTGTAAAGTGGGGGCACACACCTGCTGTATCAGGAATTAACCTTGATGTAAGTGATACGGAACTGGAAGAACTGAGCAGGAAAGGTCTTCTTGCACTGACACTTCCTGAGATGAAAATAATTCAGGAGTATTCGAATGATGCGGGTGTAAGGAAAGAACGGGAAAAACTTGACCTGTCCCTGCTTACAGATGTTGAGGTGGAAGTGCTCGCACAGACATGGTCTGAACACTGCAAACACAAGATATTCAACGCAGATATAACGTACACGGATGAAAGCGGTACAAAGACAATAAACTCACTTTTTAATACATACGTCAAACGCTCAACACTGGAAATTAACAAACCCTGGCTTGTTTCTGTTTTTACCGATAATGCCGGGATAATAAAGTTCAATGAAGAGCATAACCTTGTTATGAAGGTTGAAACCCACAACACGCCCTCGGCGCTTGACCCTTACGGCGGGGCAATTACGGGGATAGTTGGCGTGAACCGTGACCCCCTGGGTACGGGTATTGGTGCGCGGCTTGTTTTCAACACGGATGTTTTCTGTTTTGCCCCGCCTTTTTACGACAAGGAACTTCCCCCACGGCTTCTTCACCCCAGGAGGATATTCGAAGGCGTAAGGCGCGGTGTGGAGCACGGGGGAAACAAAAGCGGCATACCTACCGTGAACGGATGCATTGTTTTTGATGAGCGGTACCTTGGCAAGCCGCTTGTGTACTGCGGGACAGGCGGGATTATGCCCGCGCAAATTAACGGTAAACCTACACACATAAAGGAAATAGCTCCCGGCGACCTTATCGTAATGACAGGCGGGCGAATCGGAAAGGACGGGATACACGGTGCGACATTTTCCTCAGTTGAACTGGATGAGAACTCGCCTGTTACTGCTGTCCAGATAGGCGACCCGATAACCCAGAAGAAGATGGTTGAGTTCATACTTGAAGCAAGGGATATGGGATTATATAATACCCTCACTGATAACGGCGCAGGCGGGCTTTCATCATCAGTAGGTGAGATGGCGCAGCTTTCAGGAGGGTGTGTGATTAACCTTGAGAAATGCCCCCTGAAATACCCGGGTCTTGACCCATGGGAAATTGTCGTTTCCGAATCGCAGGAAAGAATGACGCTGGCAGTGCCGCCTGGTTCGGTGGATGAACTCCTTGAACTTGCAAAAACAAGGGATGTTGAAGCCACGGTTATCGGCACGTTCACCGATTCCGGGAAATTCCATGTAATGTACGGGGATAAAACAGTGGCGTACCTTGATATGGATTTCCTGCACGGCGGACTTTCGCCGATGGAACTTGAGGCCAGGTGGGAGCAACCGGCATTTGAGGAACCGGAAATCGGGGAAGTTGACCTTACAGAGGCATTAAAAACACTTCTTTCGCGCCTTAATATCTGCTCAAAAGAATACGTGGTACGCCAGTACGACCATGAAGTACAGGGAGGCTCTGTGGTAAAACCCCTGACAAACGACGGACCGAGTGATGCCGCGGTTGTGCGACCACTGCTTGACAGCATGGAAGCCGTGGTTGTTGCTAACGGAATATGTCCGAGATACGGCGATATTGACACATATCATATGACAGCATGCGCCATAGATGAAGCGGTACGCAACCATATATCAGTGGGAGGCTCGCTTTCCCATGTGGCAGGGCTTGATAATTTCTGCTGGTGCGACCCTGTTAAATCCGAAAAAAATCCTGACGGTGACTATAAACTGGCGCAGCTTGTCAGGGCGAACATGGCGTTATATGATTATACAAAAGCCTATGGTGTTCCCTGCATTTCCGGCAAGGACAGCATGAAGAACGATTACCAGATTGGGGGCAGGAAAATATCCATACCCCCGACAGTTCTTTTCTCGACAGTGGGTAAAATAGAGGATGCCAGGAAAGCTGTTACCATGGATGCAAAGAAACCCGGTGACCGGGTTTACGTCCTCGGTGTTACAAAGAATGAACTCGGGGGTTCCGAGTATTTTGCCTCGCTTGGTTTTACAGGAAATAATGTTCCGAAAGTGGATGCTGACAGTGCGAAAAAACTCTACGTAGCACTTGAGAAAGCAATCCATGAAGGCGTTGTCGCCTCCTGCCACGACTGCTCTGACGGCGGTCTTGGCGTGGCGCTTGCTGAGAGTGCGTTTTCTGGCGGGCTTGGTATGAGTATCGAACTTGGAAGGGTGCCTGTGGAAGGTGTGGGGCGCGCTGATAATATTTTGTTTTCCGAGTCCCAGAGCCGTTTTGTTGTAACGGTCCAACCTGGAAATAAAGAAAAGTTTGAGAAGCTCATGGAAGGCAATGTGTTTTCAGGTATTGGTATTGTTACGGCAGATATGGATTTTATTGTTACTGAAAATGGGAATGTAATATTGAGCGCTGGCATTGATGAGCTAAAGGATGCATGGCAGAAAACGTTGAGGTGGTAGCATGAACCCGAAAGCCCTTGTACTCACAGGATTCGGCATTAACTGCGACATGGAAACACAGTTCGCCTTCAGGCTTGCAGGAGCAAAAGCTGAGCGCGTCCACCTGGCAGACCTTATAAACGGTAAACGCAGCCTTTCCGAGTTCCAGGTAATGGCATTTCCTGGCGGGTTCTCGTTCGGTGACGACATAGCATCGGGAAAAGTGCTTGCCAATATGGTCAGGTACAATCTCGGCGACCGGATACAGGAGTTTATCAGTGACGGCAACCTCATTATCGGGATATGCAACGGTTTCCAGGCAATGGTGAAGATGGGGCTTCTTCCCGCATTTGACGGAAATTATGAAAAACAGGACGTGACACTCACGTTCAATGATTCAGGGAGGTTCGAGGACAGGTGGGTTCACCTTAAAGGCAGCCTGAATTCAAGGTGCGTGTTCACAAAAGACATTGACAGGATTTACCTTCCTGTGCGGCACGGTGAAGGTAAATTTGTCGTAAAAGATGACGCTGTACTTGAACGATTGAAATCAGGGAATCATATTGCCTTCAGGTACGTTGATAAAAACGGGAATCCTGCAGGGTATCCCTCAAATCCAAATGGCTCTGTGGATAACATTGCAGGTATATGCGACAAAACCGGACGTGTTTTCGGTATGATGCCGCACCCTGAGGCGTTCCTGCACAGGACAAACCATCCTGCATGGACAAGGGAGAACCTGCCTGAAGAAGGCGCGGGTGCTGCGATATTCAGGAATGCTGTCGAGTACGTGAAAGAGAATTTGTAATGCTAAGTTTTGATAAAACATGGAAAAGCACAAATGCAATCCTGCACATCTATAATTGATGGTGGTTGAAGTTCCGGTTATTGAGGCTCGTCTGTTAAGGAAGCAGTACGGTGACTTTGTGGCAGTGGATGATGTAAGCTTTTCAGTAAAAGAAGGTGAATTGTTCGGATTCCTGGGACCGAATGGAGCAGGCAAGACCACTGTAATGAAAATGATACAGTGCATTTCCCCGAAAACCGGAGGGAAGCTTGAGGTGTTCGGGATGGATGTTGATAAGCATCCGCGCGAGATTAAAAAACTCATGGGAGTTGTGCCGCAGGAGAGCAACCTTGACCCTGATTTCACGGTATATGAGAACCTCATGGTTTATTCGCGCTATTTTAATATTCCACACCAGGAAGCAAAAGCAATGACCGAAGAGCTTCTGGATTTTGTCCAGCTTGAAGAGAAAAGGGATACCATAATCGAATACCTGTCAGGCGGCATGAAACGCAGGCTGATACTTGCAAGGGGGCTTATCAATAAACCCCGCCTCCTGATACTGGATGAGCCGACAATAGGTCTTGACCCGCAAGCCAGGCATCTTATCTGGGATAAACTGAAAAGCCTCAGGACGCAAGGAATTACAATTGTGCTTACCACGCACTATCTTGATGAGGCGTCCCAGCTGTGCGACAGGCTTGTGATAATGGACCAGGGTAAGATACTGGTGGAAGGAAAACCTGATGCCCTTGTTAAAGAGTACATCGGGACAGATATAGTGGAAGTTGGAGAAAACCCGGCAGCCATTAAGTGTCTTGATAAAAACGGGGCTGAATACGAAGTGATAAGCGGCATGATACAGATATACACAAATAACCCCGGGGAAATTACTGGCACGCTTCTCAGGGAATGCGAGCTCGGGAAGATTACCGCCCGTTCTGCAACGCTTGAGGATGTGTTCCTGAAGCTTACAGGAAGGAAACTCAGGGATTGAAAGCATGTCCCCTGATGGTAGCTTAAATATAGTTGTCCACTTTGAGGGCGCTGTCCAAGTGTTAATATACGTATCTTTTCATTTAACACCAGATGAGACTGAACGCGCTCCAGCTTTTTTCCAATACTGCTGTGATAATGTCCGTTATCTTCATTCCCGTACTTGCAGATAACTTCGGCGCGTCAGGAATCGGCATTGGCTTAATCGGGGCAGCATACGGGAGCACGCTTTTTATCTCAACATACATATTCAGCAGGGCTGCGGATTCATATCCCCCGAAAAAGCTCATGTATGCAGGTTTCCTGAGTGCCTGCGTGACCTATTTCCTCCAGGTATTTGCATACGACCCCCTGAGCCTTGGTGTAATCCGAGCGCTTGCAGGATTTTCAGCCGGGATTTATCCTGCTGCCCTCTTGCTGTACGTTTACAACCTGAAAAGAAACGTCGGAAAATTCATCTCATTTATGCCGCTTGGCTGGGCATTCGGTTTCCTTGCTGCCGGCATAATCGCTGTTTTCTGGCAGATTTTCACAATATCATCGCTATTGTTTGCAGCAGCATTCCTGATTACACTGACACTGCCTGGCATGGAAATACGCACAAAAAGGAAGGCTGATTACTTTTCCCCGGATATCCTCAGAAAAAACTGGAATATTTACCT
Source organism: Candidatus Methanoperedentaceae archaeon (assembly GCA_014859785.1). GTDB lineage: Archaea > Halobacteriota > Methanosarcinia > Methanosarcinales > Methanoperedenaceae > Methanoperedens_A. The sequence continues at coordinate 7,956 of JACUTP010000049.1, forward strand.
TGCGTTTTTCCTGCGCCAGATGGGGGCAAACAACGTATGGATTGTTTTTCCTTTATACCTCCTGAGTCTCGGAGCTTCCGAATTGTGGGTCGGCATAATCTATATGATAAACCCCATTATGCAGTTTTTCATAATGAGGCGGCTTGATAGATACAGGAATACAACACTTGTCAGTGCAGGGTACCTGCTTTCAGCGGCTGCGTTCCTTGCTTTCCTGCCGCTTACGAATTTCTACCAGGCTGCTATCGGTATGGTGCTGATTGCCTTTTCATTCTCAAGCCTGTATGTTGGTTCCACAAACGAACTCATTGAAAGGAATGAAGAAAAAGGAACCTCTGCGGGACTGTTAAATTCCACATTCAGCCTGTCAATCGCAATAGGCTCACTCATGGGCGGGATTGTCCTTGAATTCTACAATTACAGCGCTGTCATGGCAATGGGTGCATTGATGTCACTTGCAGGTTACGCTGTATTCCGCTTACCTAATAATTCTCGCAAATCCCAAAAAAGTTATTAAACACATCATTGCCGCGTTCTGTGTGCGAAACCTCGGGATGCCACTGGATACCGTACAGGGGTTTTGAGCTATGCTTCATAGCTTCAATTTCACACATCCTGGAACGTGCAAGCCTTATAAAACCGGGCGGAAGGATTGAAACCTCGTCGGCATGGGATGCCCATACTTTCGTAGCCGGACCAAGCCCTTCCAGGATATCGTCTTCCTCAAGGATTTCTATTTCAACAGCCGCATACCCGCCTGACGCGCCGGTCCTTATCTCACCGCCGTATTCCTTAGCCATTACCTGGTGACCCAGGCAGATGCCCAGAATTGGCATATCGAGTTCCTTAACATAAAGCCCGCAGTTACCTGCGCGTTCGATTGCGGGTCCGCCGCTCAGGATAAGCCCGTCAGGCTCGCAGGATAATATCTCATCAATGGATGAGGTGTTCTTAACCAGTTCAACATCCTGGTCAAGGTCACGTACTGCCCTGTGTATCAGGTGGCAGAACTGTCCGTAGTTGTTAATTACAATGATTTTCACCATTTATGATTCCAAGTTTTTGCGGATTTTTTATTTATCAGGTATTTCTGCAAGTTTCAATCCTGCCAGGCCCATAATTACCATAAAGATAAGCAAAGCGGCAGTGTAGCCATACCCTGATGTCTCTGGCATGAGTATTTTTACAGCAATTAAGAGTAAAATAAATAAGAGAACAGAAACGACTGACGAACCAATCTCAAGATGCATTTTTGTCATAAGTTCCTGTAATGTGTATGAAGTCATATTAATATATGGTAAGCCTGGCTACAGGACAACACGTTTCGCATCGATTATCCCGTCAACAGACTTTATCTCATTAAGTATCCGGTCTGGTACATCGCTGTCAACGCCAAGCACCATTATCGCATCTCCGCCAGCGGAAATCCTGCCTACCTGCATTCCTGCAATGTTTATGTTATTCTTGCCAAGTATCATGCAGCACGGTCCAATGATATTAGGGTTGTCTTTGTGTTTTGCCACTATCATGTATCCCGACGGCACGACATCTATACTGTACTCGTCTATACGGATGATGCGCGGCTCCTTTCCTATAATGGTTCCACAAACCATTTTTTCTTCGCCTTCCCGGCTGAGTTTTACCGAAACCTGGCTCGGGTAACCTTCAGTCGTCTTTGATTTGCTCTCCGTGACTTTTACCTTTCGCTCTTTTGCAATGCCAGGCGCATTTACGTAGTTGACACCGGCACCGAGCATCGGTTCAAGCAAACCCTTCAGCACGGCAAGTGTAACAGGCGCCACATTCTTGTCTGCGATTTCGCCGCTGTATGAAATGTCAATCCTCTCAAAATTCGTACCGATAAGCTGGGTACACATCTTGCCCATTTTCTCAGCAAGCGGGAAATACGGTTCGAGAACTTGCATGACTTCGGGTTTGACATATGGCATGTTGATGGCGTTCTTTACAGGCCGTCCTTTGTGGACATTAATAACCTGTTCTGCCACCGAGACTGCCACGTTTACCTGTGCTTCCTCGGTTGACGCACCAAGATGCGGTGTTACTATGATGTTGTCATTCTCAAGAAGAGGGCTGTCAAAAGGCGGCTCTTTAACAAAAACATCAATGGCTGCCGAGGCTACAGTACCGTCATGAACTGCTTTTGCGAGGGCTTCCTCGTTTATGATGCCCCCTCTTGCACAGTTGATGATGCGCGCGCCTTTTTTCATCATCCCGAATTGCTTTGCGCCAATGAGGTTGGTGGTTTCCTTTGTAAGTGGCGTATGGACTGTGATGTAATCGGCGCGTTTTACAATGTCCTCGACAGTTGTCAGTTCAACACCGAGTTCACCTGCTCGCCCTGGTGTAATAAACGGGTCATAAGCAAGGATTTTCATTTCCATACCCTGCGCACGTTTTGCAACTTCAGCGCCGATTCTTCCAAGCCCGACTACACCAAGCGTCTTGTCCCTTACTTCAACACCCATGAACTTTTTTCTGTCCCATTTCTTGTTTTTGAGGGAAGCGTTTGCCTGCGGGATATTCCGCGACATTGCCATCATCATGGCAATGGTATGCTCGGCTGCCGAGATTGTGTTGCCTTCAGGGGCGTTTACAACGATAATTCCCTTTCCAGTGGCAGCAGCAACATCAATATTATCCACGCCAACACCGGCACGCCCTATGATTTTCAGGCTCTTGCCAGCTTCGATAACTTCTTTTGTTACTTTTGTTTCGCTGCGGACAATAAGAGCTTCATATTCCCCTATCTTTTTAACCAGTTCTGACGGTTCAAGACCGGTTAACACATCGACTTCGACTTCTTTCTTTAGGATTTCTATGCCTTTATCAGATATGGGGTCACTTACAAGTACTTTCACGTGTTATCACCAGATTAGATGGTTTAATTGGGTTAATAACATTTCAGTCTTTCGTTTATCGGAGCG
>JACUTP010000050.1 GCA_014859785.1 Candidatus Methanoperedentaceae archaeon
GTTTCGCAAACAGATGGATCGAAAAGTTCTTGGATGAAAATAATAAGTTAGAAATGTTTGGTACTTAACTATACTTTAAAAAACAGTAAGGGTAATGAGGTTTTGTTGGAAAATTGGAGATTTTTCAGTGGAACATAAAGAGCTGGCGAAAATCGGTGATAAATATTTATTCCCTGACTGCTGCTTCCACGCATTCCTCAGTCTTCGCCATGATACTCCTCACGCCGCACAGGTTCGGCACGTACTTATGCGCCTTGCCTGAGTTCACCATCATGCACGAGAACCGCTCGCTTGCAGGTGAAACCACCATGCAGGTATCACAGAACACCTTTGCACCGCTTTTCTCGATTCGCCGTACAAGTCCTGGATTATTTTCCTTAACCGCACGGGAAGTACATATCCATGTTTCCCGTTTCACTGATTTGCCATCAAGCAGCAGCGCCAGCCTTTCAAGTTCCGGAACGCTGCTGTGCGGGCATCCGAATGCTATAAGGTCAGGCTCACCCGATGAATAAACATCTTTAACCTCTTTTTCTCCGATGGTGATAATCTCATCAGGTACAAAGTCGCTGTATTTTCCTGCTTCCGGTGTTACATCTTCAACATGGTACAGTGCAACAGCCCCGGATGCAGCCATTGCCGCGCCAAGGTATTTCAGTTCATCCTTTGATGGAATTGAATCCAGCCTGAAATAGGGGACCCTGTCACCAACCATCTCGCCAGCTATGTACCCGAGCGCCCCGTAATCAGAATCCCGCAGTTTCCCTTTAACCCTGGTTAATACTGTGGGAACCCTGTTTTCATCAAGGTGGAAACCGAAGTTTGCAGTCTTCCCGAGCAGTGCAGCCGAAATGGCGCTCGGTCCGCCTTCCCTGTTCGTCCTCGCGCCAATGACTGAGTTTGCATACGATACGGCGGATGACTCGCTCCATGCAAGGTGGTCACCAATACCTGCAAGAGTGTCAAATATATGGTAAGGCGTGCAGGTACACTCTGTCCTGACACCAAGCGATTCGTAAGCCCTGATGATTTCTTCCTGCTTATCAGCGAAATCCCGGTCAATCCCCATTTCCTGCCAGCACTCCCTGTCCATTCCGGCAGGGTTCAGTATGGAGGGGACAACAACCTTTCCTTCAAGACCGGATATCCATTCAAGCCCCGCGTCACCTATTGTTTTGTAGGATACGCCTGCAATCTGGGCGCTGCGAATGGGGACGAGCCTGTCAGCGCCGTAAATATCCCCGAGCGCTGTGAGTATCTCCATGGCTTTCTGGTATGTTGCGCCGCGCTCGCCGTTGAATATTTTTTCTTCTTCAGGTGTGAGGTGCATGTAACTCCTTATTTCCAATTTTATATGTTAGCATTATCCTCCCGTATCCAGGTAAATATTATTTGCATATACTTTGGAGTATCTCACTCATTAAGAAATCCGCAAAGAAACTATCCTTATTCATCATCGAAAAACAGAAAACTGACAGACCTCAAAAGCCTGTCCGTGTAAAAAAAGTTACGCTGACTTAACGATAGCTTTTGGTGAGCGCGGTAATTTCCTGCGCTTTGCTCCAGATGAGGTATAGCGCTGTCCAGGACCTGGACGTTTGTGAGTAAGTTCGGATTCAGGAACCATAATTACTCTTCCTTTCCTGCCTTTTACTCTGCCCCATTTCGTGGTGCCGGTTTTTCCCATGTATTCTATGTCCTCCAGTGTATTTCTTTGGCTTCCCAATACTTTTGTTCACTCATAAACCTTTCCCATCCTTAATTCTCTTCTTTATCATGTACATCTGGACCTTCTTGGCTTTTGCCTGGCGAAGTACCCTGTCAAGTCCTTCCCTTCCCAGTTCTTCAATCTTTATGTATCCGCGGTCTTCTGCATCATGGAAAAGCTCAAGACCGATACCGGTACGCGCAAGTACGGTAGTATACCCGTCTTTTGAGCCGACACCACCGAAAGACAGATCTGACTTCTCAGCCGTCAGGTCAGTACATACGGTACATGACCCGTTCCTGTATTCATCCATTTCACTGAGAGGAAACTCTTGCTCTGATTCGGTCATGACACGGAATTTTCCCTTCTTGATTTTCATTTCCTGAACCGTTGACAGCGGTATGCCTTTCCCCTCAAGGTAACTTTTCAGCCCGTCATAATTGAAAGTATCCATGCAGAAAAGACCGAGCTTCAGGATATTTGCCCTCATGAACATATGCAGCAAACCGTACGGGGATTTTGTCATCTTGTCAACTGCATCGATATTACATGATGGCCCGACAAAGCCTATGGAACGCGAACCCCTCTTTATTGCGCTCATCAGTGATTCCATTGTAAGGGAATGCACATATATGGAACCTGCCGACCTCAGGATGTCCTCGCTGTTCTGTGCCACTATTGGCGTCGGTTTCCACGGTAATTCATCGCTTTTTACCGTAACCACGGCACTGTCAATCAGTCCCTCCTCAAATGCATACAGCAGCATGGATGTCACAACACCGCCGTCCTGCCCTTTCACCCCGGGAACGGTTGACCTGGCAGAAAAAACATCACGGATATTCCCGATAAGTGCTTTCTCTGTGGTTATGGTACGGGGACACTGGTTGTAACACACACCGCATGCGGTGCACGGACCCTTAAGAGCAGGTTTCCCGCTCACTACTTCAAGCACTTCACAGCTTGCCACACACGCACCGCACAGGGTACATATACCTGGATTAATAACCTCCCGCTTTAGCTTTCCGAATGATATTCTTTCCTTATCCTTCAAAGAACGTCTTACCCTGATGACACTTTTATCAAGCTCATCGAATTTATTCTTGCAGGTATCAGAACAGAAATAATATTCCTTGTTTTTATATACTGATTTATACGGCGTTTTTTCATCAACGGTTTTGTTACATATTGGGTCAACTGGCATTATGTTTTATTTGACCCCATGGCTTAAAATGTTTTACGTCCGGTTCAACAATACATATCATCGAAAACCCAGCCGAAATCCCGGGGTTGTGTCAGGAACCCGAGTTTCCCTTTATCCCTCACAAGCCTGTACATTTCCATGTTTTTCTTTAATCCCAGCTCCTTAATATTTGTTGGTTCAAGTAACCGCAATTCAGGCACAACGTTATAAGAGGGGTTCTTTACAATCCCATTATCCAGCATGAAATACGCCCCCCCTCTTTTCTCCCTTACGGGCTCGTAAATGGATTCAAAATCCCGTGCCACCCAGTTCGCCATTTTAAGCACTTTATTTGAAGCATTGATGGTCAGGTGCCCGTAACCCGGCGGGATAATGACCTTGTCACCCTCACGTGCTTTTATGAGTACTGCATCCGTAATCCCGTCATTTCCGGGTTTTTGCATGAGATAATGCGCCTCACCGCTGAGAACCTCGTATATTTCTGGATAGGTAGTATCAGTTCCGGGAATCACGGGATGGTAATGTCCGACTGTTTTCACATACTCACAACCCAGCATAAGGGGCGGGATTATCGTAATATCATATCTTAACCCGTGTTCTTTCATTAAAAGCGCATCATTCTTGCTGAGTGAAAGTTCACGGTACATATAATAAAGCTCAATATTATCTGCTCCTTTTAGCCACCCACGGTCATAGATTACATCCTCCATGTCAAAAAGCATACGTATGTTTGGATGTGCCTTTTTGTTGCCAAATTCAATAGTTGTATTCATTATCATTTGATTGGACCCTGAATATAAATATTCTATGTCGTTTTTTTAAAAGGGATTGGAAAACCTGGAAAGTATATCCAGCGAACTTCAAAAAGAAAAGTATTCATAAATAGCCACCCATAAAAGCAAACATACATGATAAAACCCGGCTCTATTCTTGAAATCAGTATCGGTGACCGCTCAAACCTGTATGCAACAAAAGGTTCGGAGTGGGATGTATTCGTTGGGATAGACATTGATATGGAACTGTGCCGGCAGGCAAAGAAGCAGGGACTGGAAGTGGTATGCTGTGATGCTTTTAACCTCCCGTTTAAGCCAAAGTCGTTCCAGGACGTGTATGTCCAGTGTTTCACAGCGCTTCTTGAAAAGGATGCACTACACCGCGCATTCATGAAAAGTGATTATGATGAGTTCTGCGAGTTCATGGGAAGCGAGATTGATTATGCATGGATTTTAATCGACCCGTTCCATGAACTGCTGATGGAATGCAGGCAGGCAGGCGAGCATTTAACCTGCCTTCCATCATGCAATCTTGAGATGAACAAGTACCTTGTGAACGCTGTTAAAAGCTGGCCTAATGTTACGATTGATGTGGAGCTTGCAAAAGTGTGGGGCAAGGGGAGAGCCAGGACAGGGGCATGTGTGATGTACCTTGATATTGACTGTACTATCAGGGTTTGATTTACAAACATTTTTAGTAATTAAGATTTATTAGTGTGTGTATGGTAAGGATTCTTGCAACCGGCACTTTTGATATTCTCCATCCCGGGCACCTTTTATACCTTGGTGAAGCAAAGGCGCTGGGGGATGAGCTTTACGTTATAGTGGCGCGGGATTCCATGATTAAACACAAGCCAAAACCTGTGATTCCTGAAAGGCAAAGGCTTGCTATGGTGCAGGGGCTTCGCATGGTGGACAGGGCCCTTCTCGGAAGCGATGAGGATATTTTCGAGCCGCTCCGGGAAATCAAGCCTGATATTATAGTGCTCGGGAAGAACCAGTTTTTCCGTGAAGAGAAACTTGAGAGGCAGTTGAAGGAGCACGGTATCGGGGCAAAAGTGGTGCGTGTTCAGGAGTTCATGAAGTGTGAGCTGTGCAGCAGCGCTGCAATTATTAAGAGGGTGCTTGAGCGGGAGAAGGGGAAGTTGTAGATTCCCGTTGAAGATTGACCCTTTTCGATTAACTGTTTTTAGAAATGAATTAAAAATATCAAAAAAAAAGTAATGAAAAGCTATAAGTAACAATAAGTAATATCCATTCAATAACATTTAATCATTAACATTGTGAGGTGCGGTGATTAAAATGCCAGGACAAATAACAACTCTTAAACAGACTGCATTTGTTTATGAAATGTTGGGGGGAAGTCAGCAATTAGGGATGCAATATGGGAACTGAAAAAAAAACCTTATAGTATTATTCAAATTATTCTATTAAAATATAACAGGAGGTGATAAATTGGTTGAAATTCAAAGCGCGATAGAAATGGCTGAAGAAGCCAGGAAAGTCAAGAAGCCTGAAGTTGCCGCAGCAGAGAAAAAACGGCTGGAAGAGTTCAATAAGCAGCTTAGAAGTCGTTCAGCAAAACAGCCCAGGGCTTAATTCAGGTGAAGCCGGAAGAAGCAGACTTGCCAAATACTGCAAACCTGCTTCTTTCCTTATCTTCAAAAAATATTTTCGTTTAGTCGGGACTTAATACACAAAAATAATAACGGAGGTGAAATATACCATGATATTCATGTGCAGCACCAACCCCGGATTCTCAATGATGCCGGATGACCTTGAAGAACTTAAAAAAAATACAACAATGTTCTGGTGCAGGGCATGTAAAAAGACATTCATAAAAAAAGGAGCAACTGAATGCCTGAACTGCGGGTCAATAGAAATTAAACCGAGAGCTCCCTGATAATAAGAAATACAGCGTTATCCCATCTCAACAATTTTTTTCTCAACCAGCCCATCGAGAAAACTCATGCACTTAATTTCAGCTACACCATAGGGTATGCGGTATTTTTCGCTGATTTCAGTGATTATTCGGGATAAGCCTTGTTTCCCATCAACCATGGCAAGTATATCTTTTGCAAATCCGGTAATAGTAAATACCCGGTTATTATTGGTATCAAACAACACATTTGTCAGGTTTCTCTGCGAACTGCCGCCTCGAATCCCTGCCATGGTGTTATGTATAATCTCAGCAAGATTGAAACAAAACGTTCCGGTAAATACCCCTTCGCAAAGAACCGGATATACTTCGCTTCCTGTACTTTTTGTAGCTGTACTTTTCCCTGGTTGTTTCTTTAACCGTACCCTGTCAATCAGTCCGGTCAGGTCAGCCACACTTTTCCCGGCTCCCCTATAATGGGAGATATACAGGAAAAGGTGTTCCCTGTCAAGATTTCCCCATATCGGGAAGTCCCGGAATCTGCTGGAAAGCTCACTGTAAAATTGCCGTATAAACTCACCGGTTTCCATTTTCGACATGCCCCTGTCCGTACAATAATCATACCAGAGGGATATATCAATATCACCTTCCGTGACTATATTATTAACATCAAACGATGCAGGGTTCTCATAAACTTTTGAGTGTTTGGTCAGCTGGAAACTTCCGAAGGCAACCGAGCGGATTACATCATTGTTCTGTAAAATAAAATCCATTGTTTCCTTTGCTTCTTCCCGTGTTTCTGTCGGGAAACCGAAAATCAGGAAAAGGTGGTTCCAGATTCCCGCATCAGTCGAATATCTGCAAATATCCATTACGTTTTCTATTTTTATTCCCTTGTCCATGCATCCAAGAATCCTTTCGTTTGCGGATTCAAGTCCCAGATAAAGCATTTTACATCCTGCTTCTGAAAGCTTATTGAAACTTCCGGGAGATAATACGGACTCAAACCTGGAATCAGCAAGCCACGATATCCCGAGTTTGTTTTCAATTATCCTGTCAGATAACGCATCTATTAACCTGGGTGATAAACCCTCATCCTGGAACGTGAAAAAACCAGTATTATATTTTTCTTTAAGACCTGAAATATCGTTGTATAACAACTCAACATTCCTCGGGCGGTAGCTGCCTGAATACCCGAAACTGTGGTCGCAAAAAGTACACCTTCCCCAGTAACATCCCCTGGATGAAAGAACCGGGATAATAAGTTCAGGTGACAGGTACTTATCAAGCGGGAAACCATCGAAAGTCGGAGTTGGTAATGCGTTAATATCCTCTCCTTCAGGATTTATCTTATTAACCCTGATTTGCGAACCATCTTTATAAATCAGGTTGGGAATTTCCTCAATATCGATTTCACCCTCAAGGTGTTTTACCAGTTTGAACAGGGCAGTCTCACCCTCATGGACAATCACGCTGTCAAATACTGAAAACAATTCGTGGTTCCTGCTTAATTCATTTACAAGCCTGGTAAAAATACTGCCGCCTATGTTTATATGTATGCCGGGATTTGCTTCTTTTATGAGTTTCGCAAGGGTGAGTCCAGGGATTAACTGGCTGGTATTGATTATTGAAATACCGACAAGCCCGGGATTGTTTTCAAGTACCGCAGGAACTGTTTTTTTCTCGAAATAATCAATAAACATGTTCTGCTCCCTGTCACCCAGTGCCTCAAGAACCGCTTTGCTTGAGCGGACCGAATAACCCATTTCATAAGATTGGAACGTCAGGTTGGAGGGGTAATATGCAGAAGAAGCAAGCTTGAGTCCGAGTTCCAGTATCTTAAAAGCCCTGAATAGTTCATCAATCTCGTAAAATGCGTTCCTGTCCCGAAGCAGGTTTTTTGCCCTGTCCACCTCGTTAATAATGTATTCGCCAAAAAGCACGGAACTGCCCAGAATGGCATACTTATGATGCAGTTGCGGTGGTAACTCCTGCATGGATTCAAGTTCCTGTAACTTCACACAGGCTTTTTCATAATACCCGCTGAGACACTGCCGGCTTAGCAGGTGGTCATAAAATTCTGCATTCAGGTCTGATTGTTCAACCTCACACTGCCTGGCTTTCAAAAAAGCTGCCAGGGACGGGAGACTCAGGTAAGGCTGTGTTGGAATCCACTGCGGGGGGAATAATAATTTCGTAAGCATGAATTACAATGACTAAATTACAAATAAGATAAAACTTTTGGTGCTGCCAGAAAACGGGATATGCTTCCAGTAAAAAGTCTCATTTGATCCAGATCCATATACTCAAAAACAAAATTCGGTCTTTCAATTTCCAGAGCAAAAATCTATAAAATACTAATCCCATGACACAAAGGAATGAAAGCCAATGAGCGCAATTTCCCTGAATTTCGCTTCAATTATTTTTTCTACGTCTTTTTCAAAACATCCTCAAATATCCCCAGCCCTTTATCAATTTCCTCCTTTGAAATTACAAGAGGAGGCACAATCCTTATAACAGAATCCCCAGCAGGAAGCAGTACGAGCCCATTTTCGATTGCCAGATTTACTATATTATTGCGCTTTTCGACAGCAGGGTCTTTGTTCCCCTCCACAAGCTCAACACCTATCATAAGACCGATGCCCCGCACATCACCTATTAACGGGTATTTATCCTTCATTTCATCAAGCCGTTTCATTATATACACACCATTCTCAACCGCTTTCTCACCAAGCCGTTCCTTTTCCATGAATTCAAGGGTGGCAAGCCCGCCTGCTGCTGCCAGCAGGTTCCCCCCGAAGGTATTGGCATGGGTGCCAGGCTGCCAGCTCATAATTTCAGACGTTGACAGCGTAGCTCCAAGTGGCACACCCCCGCCAATGGATTTTGACATGGATACAATATCAGCCCTCACGCCAAAATTTTCCATAGCCATGAACTTCCCTGTCCTGAATCCGCCGCTTTGCACCTCGTCAGATATCAGGAGAATCCCGTTTTCGTCACATATCCGCCTGAGTTCGTGATGGAATTCAGCAGGCGGTACAATAAACCCGCCCTCACCCTGTATGGGTTCAACCACAATTGCAGCAGTGTCTCTGGGTGAAAGTTCGCGTTTGAAAATGGTTTTTTCAATCTCTTTCGCACATGATATGCCGCAATCAGGATATTCAAGATTCAGCGGACAGCGGTAGCAGTATGCGTAATGGGAATGAAGGACTTTTACGGACGGGAAATGCTCCTTGTGAAGCATTTTTGATGCGGTAAGGGAAAGCGCACCCAGTGTCCGTCCGTGGAAACCCAGGTAAAACGCTATCATGCTGTTTCTTTTGGTGTACCAGAAAGCAAGTTTCATGGCAGCTTCCACTGATTCAGCACCTGAATTTGAGAGGAATACTTTTTCGTACCCTGTCATCTCGCAGAGTTTTTCTGATAGTTTCACAGGCGGTTCTGCATAAAAATCCGGAAAACCGCAGTGTACCATTTTCTGGATCTGTGAACATACTGCCTCGCGGACTGCCCTGTTATGGTATCCAACGTTCATTACTGATACGCTTGAGGCAAAATCGATGTAGCTGTTTCCATCCACGTCAAAAATCGTGGAACCTTCGGCACGGTCAACCACGAGTTCATACGGGCGCGTAAGTGCACCCATGACCTTATGGTCACGCTCTATGATTTGCCTTGATTTGCTGCCAATTTTCCTCATAAAATTCACTCCAGGTCAATCTGCGCTTTCTGCAGCTTCCCGCTGTAATCAAAATACACGGCTTTTATCTCGGTGAATTCCTCAATGGCGGTTGTTCCTGCTTCACGCGTGCCGTTACCTGTTGATTTCACACCGCCGAATGGCAGGTGAACCTCAGCTCCTATTGTTGATGAATTGACATACGTTATTCCTGCCTCGATTTTTTCAATCGCCCTGAAGGCATTTCTCATGTTTTCCGTGTAAATGGAGGATGACAGCCCGTACTCCACAGAGTTGGCGATACGTATTGCATCGTCCAGACCCGGGGTGCTGATTAACGAAACAACAGGACCGAATATCTCTTCCTGTGCGATTCTCATATCATACGTCACGTCTGTAAATATCGTGGGTTCAAAAAAATGACCCGGGAGCGGCTTTACAGCTTTTCCGCCATGAACAAGTTTTGCCCCCTCGGATTTACCTATATCAACGTATTTTGCAACCTTCTTTAGCTGGGATTCGTTTATAAGAGGACCGATATCCACACCATCATCAAGACCGTTTCCAAGCCTGAGCTTTTTTGTCCTCTCGATTAGCTTTTCCTGAAATTCGGGAAGTATTTTCTCATGGACTATCACACGGCTTGCTGCTGTGCATCTCTGTCCCGTTGTCCCGAAAGCCCCCCAGGTAACACCGTCAATAGCAAGGTCAATTTTTGCATCATCCATCACGATAATTGGGTTCTTACCCCCGAGTTCAAGGGAAACGCGTCTCATATTCCTGCTTGTTTCCCCAAGTATCCATTTCCCTGTTTCAAGGGAACCCGTAAACGAGATGGAACGCAGTTTCCTGTTATGGACTATAGCACTTCCGACAGTGCTTCCTTCTCCCATCACAAGGTTAAGTACTCCTGGCGGCAGTCCTGCTTCCATGAGGATTTTTACAAGCTCCACTGAAAGAAGTGGAGTATCGCTTGCTGGTTTAAACACAATGGTATTTCCCGCAACAAGTGCTGGCATTATCTTCCATGAAGGGATGGCTATGGGAAAATTCCATGGCGTAATCATCCCGACAACGCCTATTGGTCGGAGCACTGTCATGCAGAACTTGTCATGCAGTTCAGAGGGCGTGGTTTCCCCGAAAAGCCGCCGTCCTTCCCCTGCTGCGTAGTATGTGATGTCAATAGCTTCCTGCACGTCACCGCGCGTTTCACTGAGCACTTTCCCCATCTCCTGTGTCATGAGGCGTGCCAGTTCTTCTTTTTTGTCTTCAAGTATCCGCGCCGTCCTGTAGAGTATCATGGCACGCTGCGGCGCAGGCGTGCTGCTCCATGAATCAAACGCATCCTCTGCGCTGTCAACAGCACGATTCACATCTTCTTCCGTTGCTCTGTGGAATTTCCCGATAGGCTCAAGGGTTGCCGGATTGATATTATCAAATGTCTCGCCAGAACCTGAGGAAATCCATTCCCCGTTTATGAAAAGTTTATATTCCTGCATGGCACTCACCCTGAAATAGTGTTGTGCGGGATTCTATTTTAAGGTTGTGATGAAGCAGGCAGGAAGTGTAAAAAACCCGGTTTTTCGTTCACTGTCATCTATGGGCGAAGGCAAAACCAGGTTGATAAACAATTTCATAAAAGACAAGCCAG
>JACUTP010000051.1 GCA_014859785.1 Candidatus Methanoperedentaceae archaeon
TCCACAAGAATCCTCAACTCATCAAGCCTAATGCGCCTGCTTTATCACCTTTATAGACCACATCGATGTAATCCTTCCAATTATAGGATTTGTTAATTTTTCTCTATCATGCCTTTATTGCATATTACTTACATATTAAGTAACATGGTAAGTATAATCGATGAATTCCTCAAGGACCTAAAAATCAATGGCACGGCAGAGAAAACCCAAAAGGATTATAGTAAATTTTTAAAGAACATCAATAAGGTCAAGTCACTCGAAAAGTGGGATAAAAACGATGTGAATATGTTCATTATGAATAAGCGTGGCGAAGGTTTAGTCGAAACAGTAGACCTCTTCAAAACCAAGCTAAAGCGGTTTTTTACATGGGCAGGCAAATCTGAACTCGTAAACCATCTTAATACTTAAAAAACAGCCATGAAACCTAAAGCTTGATGTCCTCGTTCTCCACAAGAATCCTCAACTCATCAAGGCTCAAGCGTCCGCTTTTCTTGAACTTGTCCCTGGCTTCAACCCTTTTCTCCTCATTCTTGCGCTCATCCTTTGCAAGCTGTATCTCCTTTCCCTGCTCAAGATAAGCATCAAGTTCCTCCCTTACATGCTGGCTGTCTGCTTTTAAAACGTCAATCCTGCTTCTTAGCGGTGATATGCACCTGTATTTTTCAGACAGCTGGGCATGGTAAGTGTCAGCTTCCTTCCTGATAGCATCCATCTCATTATAAAGTGCAATCGCACCTTCATGGTATTTCTGGGATTCCTCTGAAAGCGCCTGTATCTTATCATGCACGGAATCCATGCCAGAATAAACCTCTTTTGTTCTCGTGTATTCCTGTGACATCTCGATATGTATTTCGCTGGCTTTTTTAGTAGCCCTTAGTCTTTGCCCGAGTTCTATCAAACGGTTAAAAAGGTTAATCTCATACTCAAGCGGGATATCGGCATTCATGAACTTATCCATCTCTTCCGAGTATGCCTTATCAAGTGTTTCCACCCTGCCGCGGGCAGTCTTGTTCAGGTCATCCCGTGCTTTTTTAAGTGAACCGATTTTTTCACCGGCAGCCTTTCCCGCCTTACGGAATTCATTACGTTGTGATTTTAATTCAGCGATTTGTTTATTTACCTCATCACGTTCATTTCGTAATTCCGAGGCTTTTTTCGAGAGTTCTTTTACCCTGGCATTCAAACCGTCACGCTTTGCTTTAAGGTCTTTCCCCCCTTCGTTGTGAAGCGATATTTCCCTGAAAATGCTTTTTATCTCACGCTCGTTCTTATCAAGCCGCTGCCTGAGCTGGTTTGTTTTCTCTTTAAGCTCACGCTCCTGGAGTTTTGGAACCTCGATTTTTATCTCATCCGAACCGTCATGTACTGGAGTTTCAGTGACTTTACCAGGTGTATTGTCCATGATTGTTTCCTGTCAATTAAATTCCGCCTTTTTGTGTTTGCCAGTGGGAAAGGGCGTTCCTGTGGCTTTCAACCCTGTTTTTCAACCAGTTACACCGCCCTTCCAGTTCATTTATTTGTTTGTCAAGTTCACTGATAGCTCCCGCGTGTTTTTCCGGTATGCCGCTTATTGCCAGCATTTCCTTATGTGACGAGTTTGCTTCATTCAGTATATCCACGACACCACTGTAAGCTGCGGTTATCCCGGCAGATTCTACTGCATGCCCGAAATCTGCAAGTATCCCTTTGATTTCAGCTATTATTTTATCTTCATCCCCGAGATTTTTTGTTGTCTGGAGTTTGTTTTCCAGCACAGCTATCCGTTCTCCCTTTCGTTTTATGTCATGGATACCTGGCGCGCCGGTTGTACGCATGTTATCAATAACTGAACTGAAAAGTTCCTCTCTCTGTTTTTTTGCCTGATGGAAAAGCAGGTGGTATTTTTCATTTAACACAAGGATTTTCGTTTCGTTTTTCTCAAGTTCCTGCTTTGCCCCGTCCGATTCCTTCTTCAATGAGTCCAGTTTACCATCAAGTTCTGAAAACTCGCTGTTAAATGTACAAAGAAAATTGTTATGTTTTTCAATTACAAGTTCGATTAACTTTCCGCTATCTAATATTCCTGCCATATTTGCACCATCTGGGCATGGGGGATGCCGCTGATATAAATAATCGTGTCAGGGTCGATAACCCCGCAATCAACCGCACATGCAATGGATTTTTCGCCCGAAACGTTAGCAACAGTGGCACAACACAGGGCATGTTTAATCTCATCATCCGTTGCCTCGTCTCCTTTATAGAAACTTTCATCAAGTTTAAGAACGAGTTCACCTTCACGGAATGTCTTGCCGACAATTTTCTTATCACAGACTGCAACAAGAACATTCTCTTCTGTTTCGTATTTTTTCATATACATATCAGACAACCCTGAACTTTTCATTGCTTGTCTCGTAAATTTCACCGCTTCTCTTTAATTGCTGTACCATATCCTCAACATTATCCTTCTTAATACCTGCTTCTTCCGCCCTTGTAATAATTTCTTCCCTGGGCGCCCCGCCTTTATATTCTTCCTGGAGCTGCTTGATAATATCCCTGACAACCCTGACCCTGTCACGCTGGCTCTTACCCATACCGGTATTTATCATATCTGAATCGAGTTTCCCGGTTTCAGGGTCGGTCATGACCTGCTGGAGGCTTGCCATCACAATCCTGATAATCCGTTTAGTATCTTCAGGTGTAATTACACTGCTTAAACGGACACGTGCACTTGCTTCTGCAAGGCGGACAAGGGCTTCGAGCTGGCGCGCTGTCACAGGTACGGGCGCATCAGGATTCTCACCCTGTTTTCTCAAGCCAAGATAAAAATTAATCAGTTCCTGCCGTGCATCATCCTGTAAAACCGGGTATATGTTCCTTTTTGTATAAGCGATGTATTTCCGTAACATCTCTGCTTCTATAACAGGCTGGATTACCTCCATGGCTTTTGTGATTTCCTCCTGTGTTATACCCGAATTAATCGTATTTTGCATTTTTACCGCAAGTTCACCTGCATAATGGGCTTTCATGATATGCTCTGCGATTGCAGTATCCTGTTTTATAGAAGGTATGTCAGTCAATATGAAAATAAGGTCAAAACGAGAGAGAAGGGCAGGCGGCATGTTAATCTGCTTTGCTATTGACTCGTACCTGTCAAACCTTCCGAACTTGGGATTTGCCGCGCCCAGAAGCGCACACCGTGATTTCAGTGTTGCCATGATTCCGGCTTTTGCAATACTTATTGTCTGCTGTTCCATGGCTTCGTGCAGTGAACTCTGGTCTTCCTTATCCATCTTGTCAAGCTCGTCCACGCCTGCAATCCCCATATCAGCAAGCACAAGCGCTCCTGCTTCCAGTGTCCACCTCCCGTCCCCGAACTCATCCTTTACAGCAGTGGCTGTGAGACCTGCGGATGTTGAGCTTTTACCGCTTGTATAAACCCCGCGCGGTGCAAGCTTGATACAGTAGCGTACAAGCTGGGACTTTGCAACGCCAGGGTCTCCAACAAGCAATATATGGAAATCGCCGCGAATACGTGAGCCATCAGGCAGGTGTTTTGCGATGCCCGAGAAAAGCTGTAGTGCCATTGCTTCCTTGACCTCTTCGTAACCGTAAATGGAAGGCGCAATGGAACGAATAACCTTGTTGTATATTTCCGGATCTTTTCCCATTGCAAGAATCTCTTCCACATCTTCTTTTGATAACGCTATGTCCTTGAATTCCTTATCCTCTATCTCGATAGCTACACCATCAAGCACAAGGTCAAAAAACGTGCTCTTGCCCTGCTGGTTGCTCCTCTGGTATGAGCGCAGTATCCCTGAAATAACCACGCGGTCACCCGGTGATACCACGCCTGCAAGGTCGTCATCCACGTCCACGTCAAGTGTCTGGGGCTGTTCCCCGCCGCGCAGGTCATCAGGCGATTCCTGGACGCGGAGTTTCTGCGCATCTATGAACACTGATTCCTCATGTAAGATTTTAAACGGTCCTTTCCTGCCGCAGATATCATTCTCACATTCAAACGGCTCAACGAACTTACCCTCTGCCTGCGGCATGAACGTCACGTGGTCGCACCTCTGGCACTTGAAAGCCGCATTGATTATCTTGGGCCTGACCTCGGTTGCTTTCCTGATAAGACCGGCTATTGCAATGAACCTGTTAATATTGGCACTTCGCAGTTCCCTTATCTGTATCTTTTCAGGAAGCTTGATAATCCTTATATGAAGCTCGCTAACTGTAACATCCTGGAACGGGTTACTGGCAATAAGCGCCTGCCTTGCATGTTCAAGCACTGAATCCGGACGTTCCAGTAACTCCCTTGCTACCTCGATATCATGCAGTTCGATGTCAGTGTACCGCAAATGGAGGCTTCGTTTTTCAGGGTAATCCTTGGCAAGTTCTGAAATGTCCTCCCTGTAATAAATATCATAGAAGTCTTCCCAGACTTTTTGTGATGATTTTGCCATTCGGAACTACTAAAGTACGAAAAGTACATCAAGGTTTCGAATAACATTATATCTGAAAGGCTGTATTAATAGAAATAAGGAGGAAAATTATGGTAAGATTTAATGGGGTGAATCACCTGGCAATGGCTACGGGTGATATGGACATGACAATAAGGTTCTGGCGTGACCTTCTGGGTATGCGGCTGGTAGCCGGTCTTGGTAAACCGGGGTACAGGCATTATTTTTTTGAAATATCACAGAATGACCTCATCGCTTTCTTTGAATGGGATGGGGTTGAGCCGATGATTGGGAAAGAGCACGGGAGACCCGTAAGAGGTAAGTTCGGGTTTGACCATGTCTCGTTCGGGGTAGAGGATGAAGAAGAGCTGTGGGAACTCAAGTATAAACTTGAAGCCGCTGGTTTTGAAGTGTCAGATGTCATAGACCATGGTTTTATCCATTCGATATACGCCTATGACCCGAATAATATTCCCGTGGAATTCAGTCATAATGTAAAGGGCATCGATATAAGGAAACATCCGCAAATGGGTGATATCCAGCCTGCAAAAACGGCTCTTGAGGGAGCGGAACCACAGACTGGTAAATGGCCCGAAACCCCCGGGCACACGCCTGTGGAGGAGAGAAGGGTGTATAAGGGTGCCGGAAGTGAATTGTTCCACGGATATACAAAAAGATAATAAAAAGGATGAAGGATATACGGCTTGGCTGTTCGGGATGGGATTACAGAGACTGGGAAGGATTGTTTTACCGGAATAACGATATTCCAAAACTTGAGTTATACTCTCAAGTATTCAACACCGTTGAAGTAATTTCGACATTTTACAGCTTCCCGACAGAAGATATGGTAAACAGCTGGGTGAATCATACGCCTGATGATTTCAAATTCTCGGTAAAACTGAACCGGCTTATAACGCATGAAAAACAGCTCAGAATTGACAGGGGTGTGGAACATGATGTTGATAAATTCTGCGGTCACCTCGAACCGGTGTATGATGCAGGCAAACTTGCATGTATCCTTATCCAGCTTCCTCCTGCCATGGAGTTTGATGCGGGATTGCTCGGGGATTTCCTTGCGGTTTTACCCGGAAAGTACCGTTTTGCTCTTGAATACAGGAACCTGGGATGGGTAAACCACGAAATCGAAGCGCTTAAAATCCTGGAAAAGTTTTGCGTTGCTTCTGTTATTGTTGACAGTCACCTTTTGCCCGTCCACTTATCATTAACAGCGGATTTTGCCTATATCAGGTGGCACGGGCGAGGGAAAAAAGTGTGGTACGATTACAGCTACCGGGAAGATGAGCTTGCATCATGGGAAAAAAGGATTGGGGAAATAAGCGATAAAGCCGAAATTTTCGGGTATTTTAATAACCACTATCATGCTTTCGCACCTGAAAACTGTATTGGATTGCTTGGCATGCTCGGGCTGGAAACTGCCGGGCACGCAGAGGCGGCAGCGATGCTGGAAAAGGGCAGGACAAGAACCGTCCGGGTGTTAACGCTGGATGACTTTTCAGAAAACGAAAGCGTGGAATCCCTGCTTTCCGGATGCATGGACAGTACCCGCTTTGAAAAAGCAAAACAGGTAAAAGATATCGAAATCTTAAAATCCGGTAATGGTATTGTGCTTGCTGACGTGCGGGGATATCCTATCTACATCGACACAGTAAAAAAACTGATACTCCATGATTGTCCTGACCGCAGGAGAACGATGCGTGAAAAAAGGTTATGCAAACATATAGGAGGTTTGCTTATGGCTTTACCTGAGAAAGAAGCCAGGGCAGTATTATCACTGGTTAATAACAGGGAGTTTGAATTTAGCCCATATGATAAAACCGATTAAAATACCGGATAAAATTAAGTGATGGACAGGTTAGGGAGGGAGTAAGTGTTTAAAAGTGTGTTCCTGCCCATCAACACCCCCATCTATATTACCATCATATTTAAACTTAACGGATTGTATTTGTACTGTCCCGAATATTTTCAGGATTCTTTTGCCATTTTAAGATTTTCACACTTTCGAACAATTATGCTTCGGCATTCGAGGACTTCCCATCGACACACAATCTATTTAACCTGAAAAATTCAAGTATTAATTGATATTATTAAATAATATCTTTCAGGGAGTGATATACATGGCAAAAGTAACGCGAGAAATGGTAGAAAAAAATGGCATCAATGTGGAACAGCTGGTTGAACTTCTGGTAAAGAATGCTTCGGCAGAATTGACAACTTTCTATTACTACACCATACTCAGGTTGAACCTTATCGGACTGGAAGGTGAAGGAATAAAGGAAATTGCTGAAACTGCCAGGATAGAGGACAGGAATCATTTTGAAGCACTGGTTCCCCGCATATACGAGCTTGACGGTAAATTACCCGGACACATGAACGATTTTCATGACATATCAGCCTGCCCGCCTGCTGCGCTGCCCGGTGACCCCACTGACATAACGGCAATGTTAACTGTGCTTGTGGAGGCAGAGAGATGTGCTGTCCGGGGATACACCCACATCTGCAATATGACCGCTGGCAAGGACCACAGGACATACGACCTTTCCCAATCAATACTGAACGAAGAGATACAGCATGAATCCTGGTTCTCTGAGTTCCTTGGTGAAGGTCCCTCAGGACATTTCATGAGGAGAGGGGAAACATCTCCATTTGTGTCCAAGTTCCTGAAATAACCTATGGAAATTATCACAAAAGAAGAACTTTCTAAATACAACGGACAGGGTGCACCCTCATATGTAGCATACAAAGACACCGTATACGATGTTTCCAGCAGTTTTCTCTGGAAAGCTGGCAGACACCAGGTACTTCATAATGCCGGGGAGGACATGACCGAAAATATGCATGATGCCCCTCATGGGGACAATATGCTGGAAAGGTTTCCGGTTGTGGGTATTCTGGCAAGTGATGGTGGATGATAGAACAACTGAATCCGGTTTTACAGGCTCTTGTGGCTGGAATATTTACCTGGGGCATGACCGCACTTGGAGCAGCCACAGTATTTTTTTTCAGGGATACGAGCAGGAGGGCACTTGATGGAATGCTTGGCTTTGCGGGAGGTGTGATGATTGCTGCCAGTGTATGGTCTTTGCTTATTCCGGCTATTGAGATGGCAGCTGATATGGATATCCCGGTCTGGTTCCCTGCAGTGACAGGGTTTTTCCTGGGCGGGGCATTCCTTGGCGGGCTGGATAAGGTCATCCCGCATCTTCATATCGGTTTTCCAGTTACAGAAGCTGAAGGGATTAAAACCCCATGGAAAAAAAGTACCTTGCTGGTACTTGCCATAACCATGCATAATATCCCTGAAGGACTGGCAGTAGGTGTGGCATTCGGAGCTGTTGCCGTAGGATTGCCTTCAGCGTCACTTCCGGCAGCAATCGCTCTGGCAGTGGGTATCGGGATTCAGAACTTCCCTGAAGGACTGGCAGTCTCAATGCCTTTGCACCGTGAAGGTATATCGCGCCTGAAAAGTTTCTGGTACGGCCAGATGTCCGGGATGGTTGAACCTGTTGCTGCTATAATGGGTGCAGCTGCTGTATTTTATATACAGCCTATCCTGCCATATGCTCTGGGGTTTGCAGCGGGCGCAATGATATTTGTTGTTGTGGAAGAGGTCATCCCGGAATCCCAGCGTGGCGGCAGTACAGACCTTGCAACCATTGGCGCAATGGTTGGTTTCGCGGTAATGATGGTACTTGATGTGGCATTTGGAAATTAATTACTGTAATGCAGTAACTTTCTGGTGTGCGTTTCTTCTCTTATGCAGGTACTTCTCAAATTCAATGATGAAAAACACCGTGCTTGAAACCATGATTATCCATACCCAGTTCATCAACGTAAGCGGCGCTGTCCCGAAAACATCGTTCATAAAAGGATGATATGTAATCAGCAGCTGAAGCCCTATTACAATTGATATTCCAAGAAGCATGAACCTGTTTGAAAGTATATCCCTGAACACATAATCATACATCGATTTGGAATTAAAAAGATAGAATATCTCGAAAAACACAAAGGTATTAAGTACAACTGTACGGGCTGTATCGATTTCAACACCATTCCCAAGCTCCCGGAAAAACAGGAAATATGATGCGGTCACCATCAACACTGCAACTATGACAATCCTCCTCTTTATTAAAGGCAAAAGCAACGGCTCACCAGGTTTTCGCGGGTGGCGCTTCAATAGACCTTTTTCTTTAGGTTCAGCAGTAATGGGCACCCCTAGCCCTATGGCAGTAACAGTATTTATCCAGAGTATATGAAGTGGCAGAAGCGGAAGATCAATGGTAAAAAGAATGGCAGCCATCACTACAAGTCCCTCCCCTCCATTAGTCGGAAGTGTCCACAATATGATTCTCTGGATTTTGCTGTACACGTTCCTCCCTTCCTCCACAGCAGTTACAATCGATGCGAAATTATCATCAGCAAGAACGATATCCGAAGCTTCCCTGGCTACCTCTGTGCCCGACCTTCCCATCGCTATACCGATATCTGCTTTCTTCAATGCAGGCGCATCGTTGATACCATCCCCTGTCACTGCTACCACCTCACCCCTTGCCTGGAGCAGTGTTACTATCCTGAATTTATGCTCGGGTGATGTTCTTGCAAACACCGAAACATTTTCCAGCGCATCCTCAAGTTCAGAATCTGTCATCTTTTCTATCTCAGGACCCGAAAGGAAACCCCGTGTCTCGATACCGAGCTGTTTAGCAATGGCATTAGCAGTGTGCATATGGTCGCCGGTAATCATTATTACCCTTATTCCGGCAGTCTTGCACTTCTTAATAGACTCCATCACCTCTTCCCTCGGAGGGTCCATCATTCCCTGTAGTCCGGCAAAAACAAGGTCATTAACATCCGCCACCTCTATGCGCTCAATTCCAGGGTTCACCTTCTTGTAAGCCATTCCAAGAACACGCAGCGCCCCTGAAGCCATGTCATCTGCTGCTTTCAGGATACCGGATGCTTCCAGGGGAGTTTCTTCTTTCCCGTTAAACTGGAGCTTGCACATTTCCACAATTTTTTCAGGAGAACCTTTTACATAAATTATCTTGCTGCCATCCTCGTTTTTGTGGAGCGTTGCCATGAAACGCTGTTCAGGTTCGAAAGGAATTATATCAAGTCTCGGGAGATGGAATTTACCTGCTTTCAGGGCTGATATTAATAATGCCCCTTCTGTAGGGTCACCGTCGATCCCATCTTCTCCCTTTAACGAAGCATCGTTACATAATGTCCCTGCCTTGAGCGTTTCGATAAGCGCTGCATCTTCGCCGGGTTCGGTTACTTCGCCTTCGGAAATGAATTCTCCTTTAGGCACATAACCAGCACCTGAAACCTGGTACATCCTTCCGGCTGTGAACACCCTTGTAACCGTCATCTGGTTCTTTGTAAGGGTTCCTGTCTTATCAGAGCAAATAACAGTGGCGCTGCCAAGGGTTTCAACAGCAGGCATGGAACGTATGATAGCGTTCCTGGATGCCATGGTCTTGATTCCAATTGCCAGGGATATTGTAATTACAGCAGGCAACCCTTCCGGAATGGCAGCCACGGCAAGACTCACCGAAGCGAGGAATATATCAATTGTATCATAACCTTTCATGATGCCAAAAGCGAACGTAAACAAAGAAAGGACTATAATGACGATTGAAAGAACAAAACCGAATCTTGCTATCTTCCTGACAAGAGGCGTGGATATTTCCCCCGTTTCTCTTATGAACTCGGATATCCTGCCAATTTCAGTGTCTTTTCCAGTTGAAACCACGATACCCCTGGCAAGACCCTGGGTAACAAGCGTGCCTGTGAAGGATATGTTCTTCTGGTCAGCCAGCGGGATATTTTCTTTATCAATGGGTTCTGTTTTTTTCTCAACAGCAACCGACTCGCCTGTCAGTATGGATTCGTCTGTCCTGAAATTCTTGACATAGAACAAACGGATGTCTGCCGGAACCATGTCCCCTGCCTCCATCAGTACGACATCCCCGGCAACAAGTTCCCTGCTGGGAATGACCATGCGCGTTCCACCCCTTAATACCGTTGCTTCGTGAACAAGCATCTTTGCAAGGGACTCAAGAGCGTGTTCAGCCTTGCTCTCCTGCACAAAACCAATCACAGCATTTGCGATAACAACCAGAAGGATAACTGCCGTGTCTATGTATTCTTCCAGGAAAAACGTAACCACCGAAGCTGCAAGTAATATGTAAATCAGGGGGCTGGCAAACTGTTTTATGAAGCGGTAAACACTACCGTGTTTTTTTTTCACTTCTACTTCATTGTACCCGAACCTTGAAAGCCGAAGTTCTGCTTCCCCAGCAGTAATTCCTTCTATATCGCTCTGGAGGAGCGAGAAGATATCCTCTACGGGGACACGGTACCATTTCTCCTCTGCCATGAAAAATACACTGTTTTTATAAGATTAATAACTTATTGTACTCTTTTTTTAGGT
>JACUTP010000052.1 GCA_014859785.1 Candidatus Methanoperedentaceae archaeon
GTAAATGGAATCCTGTGGGATTCAGGCAGTATTATACTGTTGAGAATAAGTTGAACTGAGGATGTTATGAAACCTGCTATTGGTACAATAAAAGCGAACGTCATGATTGCCCTAACACAATTAGTTAGGTAATCCGAAACATTTATTGTTAAATAAAACCTTATTGTTGCGTAATAATAACAGAGAAATATCATGGAAGCAGACACGCCGAGGATTGAAGAATACCTCGAATCAATTTATAAACTCCAGCAGGTACAGCATCCTGTAACCACGTCGCGCCTTGCAGAACACCTGAAGCTATCGCCGCCATCTGTTTCTGAGATGATGAAAAAGCTCTATGGAAAAGGTCTTGTTAACCAGATAGGTAAAGGCGTGTGCCTGACAGAAGAAGGCAATAGCATTGCCAAAAAAGTCATCAGACGGCATCGTCTGTCAGAACGGCTGCTTACCGATATCCTCGGGTACGGATGGGATGAGGTGCATGATGAAGCCTGTAAGCTTGAGCATGCAATAAGCCCGGAAATGGAAGCGCGTATTGAGGAAAGTCTTGGCAATCCAGAGACATGCCCGCACGGTTACCCTATTCCTGATAAGGACGGGGTAATTAAAAAAGAAAACTTGCGTCCACTTTCAGAACTTAAAGCGTCAGAAAAAGCAACAATAGTAAGCGTGTTTGAGGAAGACCCTAAAATGCTCCAGTACCTTTCTTCCCTTGGCATGCTGCCCAGGGCAACTATCAGCGTGGAAGAGGTTGCACCGTTTGGAGGTCCGCTGATTGTGTGTGTTTCCGGTTCAAGGTATGCACTGGGAAGGGAAGTAGCCTCAAAGATTAAGGTGAGGTAATGCTATCGTGTCATGGTGCCATCAATGACATAAAAAACAAAACCGATTTTACTTTTGTACTTGCAGGCAATCCCAATGTCGGGAAGTCCAGCATATTTAACCGGCTGACCGGAATGGGTGTTGTAACAGCAAATTATCCGGGCAAGACCGTTGAACTGAACATCGCAACAACAACTTTCAAGGATTATAATATCGGCATAATCGACCTTCCGGGAAGCTACGCTCTCGGTGCTGTTTCTGAAGACCAGTGGGTTGCAAGGCGGGGTGTGCTTGACAGCAATCCGGATGTTGCGATAATGATTCTTGATGCCACAAACCTTTCAAGGAACCTTTACATGGTGCTACAGTTCATGGAACTTGGGATTCCAATCGTGGTAGCCCTTAATCTCATTGATGAAGCCGAGAAAAGGAAAATCAAAATTGACACACAGGGACTTTCAAACCTGCTCGGTGTTCCTGTTGTCCCGACAGTTGCCACAACAGGTCAGGGTCTTCCGGAACTCATCAGTACTGCTGTTGATGTGGCAGGTAAGAAAACCGTACCCGGATACCGCCTGCATTACGGGGATGATATTGAGTCAAGCATAAAAAAGCTGTCAGGACCACTTTCAAGATATAATTTCGAATTGCCGCCGCGCGCGCTTGCAATATTGCTGCTTGAGGGTGATTCCGAGTTTATTGACCTTGTGAAAAAACACATAAACGGTGAGTTTATTCTTGATGAGGTTGAAAAAACCAGCAGGGAAATTGAGAAAAACCACGGTGAGAAAACATCCCAGAGGATTGCACGTGAAAGGCACGGGCTTGCAGGGACAATATCCTCACAGGTTCAGGGAGAAGTTACACCGTTAAAATCGGACAAAATCTGGGCGTACACAACGTCACCACTAACCGGCATTCCCCTGCTTACCGGCGTTCTCGTAATAATCTTTTCATTCCTGTTTTACGGCGGGGAATGGCTGTCCACATTGTTTAGCGATACGTGGGCACTGTATATTTCCCCGATAATAAGCGGCATTATATTCTTTATTTTTGGCGAAGGTCTAATAGGGAGAACCCTTATATGGGGATTCGATGCTGGGATCCTTGCAGCACTTGCTGTTGGCATCCCCTATGTCCTGACATTTTATTTCATGCTTGCATTCCTTGAGGATTCGGGATACTTAAACTCGATTGCCTTCCTGACAGACAGGCTGATGCACAAGTTCGGACTTCACGGGCGCGCCATCATTCCAATGGTAGCAGGCGCAGGATGTAATGTGCCAGCCATCATAGGAACACGAATACTGTCAACAAGGCGTGAGAGGACAATAGCAAGTACACTGATAACGCTTGTCCCCTGCAGTGCCCGTACTGCGGTCATACTTGGCGCGGTCTCGCTGTTTGTAGGCTGGAAACCGGCTGTGGCGATATTCATAATAATACTTGCCCTTATCGTTCTTGTAGGGATAGGGCTTAACAGGGTAATGCCCGGCAGTTCATCCGGTCTTGTTATGGAAATGTTCCCGTTCAGGCTTCCTATCCTGTCGAGTATTTTTAAGAAAACATGGTACAGGTTCAAGGATTTCGTGTTCGTGGCATTCCCGATTGTAGTTGTAGGCAGCCTTGTGCTTGGTGCGCTTTATGAGAGTGGTTTTCTTTGGGAACTCGTGAAACCATTGTCCCCTGTTGTTGAGGGATGGCTCGGTCTTCCCGCTGTTGCAGGACTTACACTGATATTTGCAATACTGAGAAAAGAGCTTGCACTCCAGTTACTTGTCACGCTTGCTGTTGTGATGTACGGCGGCGGTGCTGAAAACCTACTGAATTTCATGAACCCAACCCAGATCTTTGTTTATGCACTGGTAAACACGATTTATATTCCCTGTGTTGCAACAATTGCTGTCCTCGGACGCGAACTTGGCTGGAAGCAGGCAGGCGGTATTATGGCTTTCACAATCACACTTGCAGTCCTTGTCGGCGGTATTGCCTTCCGGGTGATAGAATACTTCAATTTATTATGAAAACAAGATGTCCCCTTTGCGGAAAAGAATTCGACACGGAAGATAGTGATAAGTGTCTGGCTTGTCCGCGTTTCATGAAATGCGCAATGAGCCTGTGTCCTAATTGCGGATATGAGTTCCCTGCGGGGGCAACAAAACGTTAATTGCCGGGAAATCCATATTCTGTTTCCAACTCGTGAAAAAGCTGTTGTCCAGATGTTTTTTTTCCAGGCACTTTTCAGGTTTTCTATCCCGTCTGTTATTATTTCCATGGCGGTCTTCCAAATTCCAGTAAGGTTTTTATGGGAGTTAAATGGGTCGACATTTGACGGTAAGGTAAAATCTTTATAATTTTAAAAGAGATTCAGTCTTACTTCGTTCCCAATCCTCAAATGAATTTTGCCCCAAAGCCTCGAATGAGGGACCTAAACGCTTTGAATCAATATAAAGGCATTTAACTCACTCTTTTACCCCGCAGAACCCGCTCCAGCATCCTGAACCGCTCAACTGCAAGCTCCTCACTTGCAATCCGCCTGATAATCGCGCGCCCCGTACCAAACACGATAATCTTCTCAACAGGCAGGTTGGTAAGAACCAGCATGTCATTATCAGGTGTTACCTGCACGCCCTCAAACAATTCCCGCAACTTATCAACAGCTTCAGGCGTAATCCTGATATCCCCGAGTTCAGCCTCACCGCTGTACAACTCATCCTCATTTTTTGTAAAACACGGCTCGATTGTGATGACTTTCATTTTTCCTCAAAGAATAGTCATGAGCTTATCAAGTATCGCTTCTGCTATTTCGGCTTTTGTGCCTGTTGCCCGCTTCACTCCTCCATCAATAATAAAAACATCGTTATCCCAGGTTCCCATCCCGCCTGCCGAGACGTCGTTTGCCACAACAACTGCAAGATTATATGCGTCCATTGATTCGCGCGCACGCCTTAAAAGTTCAGCCTCTGTAACGCAGGTTTCAGCCTTAAAACCCACAATCAGGAGCCCGGGAAACTTCCGGCGCACCTCAGCAAGCAGCTTTGGCGCAGGTTTCAGGGTAAGTATGACCTCCTGTCCGGATTTTATCTTATCTGCGGCAGGCGAAAGCGTAAAATCGGAAATCGCAGCAGCGCTGATAAGCACGTCATACCCGTTTTCAAGTTCAGCGAGCACGGTTTCTGTCATTTCTTTCGCACTTTCGACACTGAACTCGCAGATTCCCTGTATGCCAATGCAGCCAGGATGCACAAGCGCCACATCAGCCCCGCGCCTGAAAGCAGAAAGTGCCAGTTCAATTCCCGTTATCCCTGATGCACGGTTCGTGAGAACCCGAATCGGGTCAATTGCTTCCGCTGTTGCGCCGCCTGTTATAAGGATACGCTTCCCTGCCAGTGTTTTGCCGCCAAGTATCCTCTCAACACTGAGCACAATCCCGGCACCTGTTGCTATCTTTGCCGCGCCTTCTTCCATCACGGGATTAACAAACTCCACACCCAGTTCCGTGAGTTTCCCTATGTTCTCGATAACTATGGGATGATCATACATGGACTCGTGCATGGCAGGGACAACCAGTATCGGAATGCCTGAACCAAACGCCGTTGTTGCAAATGTCGTAACCGTCGTATCATCAATCCCGTTTGCGAGCTTCCCGATGGTATTCGCGGTACAAGGCGCAATAAGCAGCATGTCTGCTTTTCCCCCGATGCCGCAGAATTCCACATGCTCGACATCGCCTGTCAGTTCCGTGATAACAGGGTGCCCTGTTGCATACTTCATGGCTTCGGGATGGATGATCTTCTGCGCTTCCCTGCTCATGACTGCGTGGACGCAGGCTCCGTGGCGCCGCAGTTCCCGCGCAAACTCAACGCACCGCACAGCCGCGATGCTGCCTGTTATTCCGATAACTATGGTTTTACCGTCAAGGGTTTTAGAAGAATGGATTATCGAGGTTGCCATCACTTTCATTAGAATGTAAAAAGATAAGAATTTTTTGCTCTACTCTATCCGCAACACCAATAATACATAAGCGCCAATTATACCCTGATGATAACCATAGGGATACTCACACGGGGAAAATACGGCAGGCGCCTGATTGAGAATATCAGCAACAACCCGGAATTCGATGTATTCCCGCAGGAAATACCGGAAATCCTGCCAGAATTTATCGATGAGCCCGAAGAATTCGTGAAAAAATTAAGCCTTAATATAAAGGTTTTTTCCAGCGACCTTATCATAGCATACATCCTGCACCCCGACATAACGCCCGAGCTCGTGCGGCTTGCAGGGGAAAACGGCGCACGGGCTGTTATAATCGCAGGCGGTATGGCAAGGGCAGGAAGTTATCCTGAACTTTCAGGAATTGCAGGTAAATACGGCATGCATGTAGCTGTACATGAAATATGCTGCGATATTGATAAATGCGGCAACAATGTTATCGATGAGTTTGCATCGTGTTTCGGGAAACCAGAACTCAAAATAACCATAAAAAAAGGGTTAGTATCCAGTGTCGAGGTTGTCCGCGGCGCGCCCTGCGGAAGTACATGGCATGCGGCAAACGGGCTTGTGGGAACGGGTGTCCATGAAGTGCCAGCAAAAGCCGGGCTTCTTGTCCAGCGCTACCCGTGCAGGGCAGTCCGCGGTATTAAAGGCGGAATACATAAGGCAGCAGAGTTACATAAAAGAGCGGTGGAAAATGCACTCAAATAGGAAAACAGACAGTTCCGTATACATGCGGTCGCTCAGGTACCATGAGCGCCATCCCGGTAAAATCAAGATAATGAACAAGACAAGGCTTCAGACAAACGATGACCTGAGCCTTGCTTATACGCCGGGTGTTGCAGAGCCGTGCCGGAGAATCGCAAAAAACCCTGATGATGCGTACCGCTACACATCAAAAGGAAACATGGTCGCAGTGATAAGTGACGGCACATCAGTTCTCGGGCTTGGCGATATGGGACCGCTTGCAGCCATTCCGGTAATGGAAGGAAAAGCCATGCTTTTCAAATTTTTTGCCGGTGTGGACGCATTCCCGATTTGCCTTGACACAAAAAACCCCGAGGAAATAATCACTACCGTAAAGAACATAGCGCCGTCATTCGGGGGGATACATCTTGAGGACATAAGCGCTCCCCGTTGTTTCGAGATTGAAACCAGGTTAAACGAAATGCTTGACATCCCGGTTTTCCATGATGACCAGCATGGTGCAGCACTGGTTATGATTGCAGGACTGGCAAATGCCCTGAAAGTTGTAGGAAAAAAATTCAGTGATATAAAAGTCGCAATCAGCGGTGCAGGTGCTGCGGCTACGGCAAGTGTTAATATGCTGATAGATGAAGGAGTAAGGGATATTATCGTGTGTGATTCAAAAGGTATAATCCATAAAGGAAGGGAAGGACTCAATCCCGCAAAAGTGAAGCTTGCCGCACTTACAAACAGGGAAGATGTTACAGGTACACTTTCCGATGCCATGAAAGACGCAGATGTTTTTATCGGATTTTCCGTAGGCGGAATAGTATCGCAGGAAATGGTACACAGCATGGCATCTGATGCCATTGTTTTCCCGCTGGCAAACCCAATTCCTGAGATTATGCCTGACAAAGCCAAACAGGCAGGTGCCCGTATTGTGGGTACCGGACGCTCTGACCTTCCAAACCAGATAAACAATGTTCTTGGTTTCCCTGGTGTGTTCAGGGGTGCGCTTGATGTCAGGGCAACGGAAATTAACAGGGAGATGAAAATTTCTGCAGCAAATACGATTTCTTCCCTCATCGAGCCGACAGAGGATATGATTTTACCTGATATTTTCGATACAATTGTTGCACCGATAGTTGCTTCTGCTGTTGCAAGGGCTGCTATTGAAACAAAAGTGGCGCGGCTCATCATCGAGCCTGAAGAAGTTGAGGAACATACAAGGAAACTCCTGCGGTCACAATGAAGCTGACAGACTTTCTTATTTTACTGTGCGTGGCTTTTAGCATGTACGTATGGGGCAGCGGGTCAACCGGTTTTGCCTTCAGCAAGTACGCACTTTTACATGGCAGCTACTGGACACTTATCACAGGACTGTTTGTTCATGCGGATATTATACATCTAACGGGTAACATGATTTTCCTGTACGTCTTCGGGCATGTTCTTGAAGATGAAGCCGGTGCTTTTCGCACAGTTACCGTGTTCCTGACAGGAGGAATATTATCATTTATACTGAGTATTCCCTTTTACCCTGATGCGAACATGGTAGGGGCGTCTGCTGCAATATTTGCGGTTATGGCAGCAGTCCTGATAACCAGGCGTCCCGGATTCTCGCTTCATTTCCTTTCGCCGCTTGGTCCTCTGGCTCTTTTGTATTTTATTTTCAATATAATAGCCATCCAGGACGGGGATAAAAGTAATGTAGCCTACGTATCCCATGTAATGGGGTTTGTTATCGGGCTCGGGATGGGAGCACGATGGAACAGTGAATGGAAAAAGGGTCTTGTTTACACCCTGGTTCTGCTTGGTGTGTATATCGTGCTTTTTTTATTCGTGAGAGAACGGCTCGGAATATAAAATCATACCTTTGGGCAGTATGTGATAATACGGCAACGGGTATACCAGAGTTCATCGTAACTTATTTATCTTCAACTTACCTTTTAAACCCGGATGAAAGCAGTACTTGGTCTTGAGGACGGGACTTTTTTTAAAGGCAGGGGTATAGGAGCCGAAGGAACAGCCGGGGGCGAGCTTGTTTTCACAACCCAGTACACAGGTTACGAGGAAGCACTCACTGACCCGTCATACAGGGGACAGATACTTATGTTCACGTATCCCCTTATCGGGAACTACGGGGTAAGAGGCGAAACGTTCCAGTCAGACCATATGCAGGCAGAAGGACTTGTTGTACGTGAAGCTTGCGACCACCCGTCCCATCATAACTCACAGCGTTCTATTTACGAATTTCTTGAAGACGAAGGGAAATCCGGCATAATGGGAATTGACACACGGATGCTTACAATCAAGATGCGCGAACACGGCGCAATGAAAGCAGCCCTTTTAGTCGGGGATGATAACGGCGAGGAAGCTGTCAGGCTCGCGCGCAAACAGCCTGATATCGGAAGTCTTGACCTTATAGGAAAGGTTACATGCAAACACCCCTACCAGTTAAAAGGACATGAAAATGGAGGCAATATCGTTGTAATGGATTTCGGTGTTAAAAGGAATATCCTGAAGAGCCTTAATGGAAGAGGGTTGAACGTAACTGTTGTTCCTGCAGCGACACCTGCGGGGGAAATAATGGATTACGAGCCGGATGCGCTGTTACTCTCAAACGGACCTGGCGACCCCCAGCAGGCAGTGAACGGGATTTCCGTTGTTAAGGAACTTGCAGGGGAGCTTCCGGTATCCGGGATATGCCTCGGTCACCAGATAATTTCACTGGCTCTTGGCGCTGAAACCTATAAAATGAAATTCGGGCATCGCGGCGCCAACCAGCCTGTTAAGGACATGAAAAAAGGGATAGTCCATATAACTTCCCAGAACCACGGCTATGCAGTCCATCCGGACAGCATTGATGAAAAAGAGATTATAATTACCCAGCTTAACGCCAACGACCGCACGGTTGAGGGAATCGAGCACAGGAGTCTTGATATATCCTCTGTGCAGTTCCATCCTGAAGCCAATCCGGGTCCCCTTGATACGGAAAAGATGTTTTTTGATATGGTTGCAGGAAAGACCGGGAAAATTATTACATAACTGCATTTATCCAGTTTTGGTTTTAAACTCCTGTCACGAAAAATTATTTCACTTCGCACCGCATCTATCACCGCATCATATGACAACAGAATGTTCAGACTGCAAAGGCACGGGCACAATTGTCCTTGAAGAAAAGGAATGCCCCGAATGCAAGGGTGCGGGCAAGGCAAAATCAGTAAGTCTTGACAGACTCTCGGAAAAAGATATCGGAAGCCTCTTGCATGGCGGAATAAATTGCGCAAGGTGCGGTGGTACAGGCAAAATATCTTTGACAGAGCTTTGCAGGACATGTGGCGGGGCAGGCAAATTCACCACATGTGAAGTATGCGGCAAGACCATACGCGGGGATTTGAAACTCTGTGAAACCTGCTCGAAAAAACCACCTGTATATAAACTGGGTGCAGAGTGCGACCTGCACGAACTCGGGGAAGGTGGGATATACGCTGGCACGGTACAGGGTCATGCTAATTTCGGGGTGTTTGTTGACCTGAACCCTCAGCTTCGCGGTCTCATACGTTCCGACAATATAACAACCGCTCCTGAAATCGGGGAGGAACTCTTTGTCGAGGTAAAAAGCATTGCCTCAAACGGTAATATCGAGCTGGTCCCGAAGCAAATCAAGGAATACACGCTTACTGAAGTCGAAAAACAAATTCCACGCAGCAAGACAACGGAATTAAGAAATTTAACTGGTAAACTCGTTCAAATCTCAGGTGAGGTCATCCAGATAAAACAGACCGGGGGTCCGACCATATTCACAGTTTCTGATGAGGAGGGTATTGTCCAGTGTGCTGCATTCCAGAAAGCAGGCGAGCGCGCCTACCCTGAGATAGAATCAGAGACCATCGCCAGGGTTTTCGGTCAACCCTCGGTTCGAAACGGTGCGATACAACTGGAAATACGTTCCATGAAACAGCTCCGGGGCAGGGATGCAGCTGATATCAGGGAGGGGATTGAAAAAGCTATAGATAAGCGCGCAGAACCGCATGATATCGAGTTCCTTGTGGAAAGCGAGGTACTTGAAAAACTAAGACCCGGGATGAAAAATGTTGCAAAACACATAAGGAAAGCCGTTTTCAAATCACGCCCCATAATTATCCGCCATCATGCGGATGCTGATGGCATCACATCAGCCATTGCAATTGAACGTGCTATATTACCGCTTATCAGGGAGGTTAGCGGTTCTGATGCAGACCGCCATTTCTACCGCCGCTCCCCGTCCAGGGCCCCGTTCTATGAGCTTGAGGATATCACGAAAGACCTGAATTTTGCACTTGAAGACCAAGACAGGTTCGGGCAGAAAATGCCTCTTGTGGTGTTAATGGATAACGGCGCAACAGGGGAGGACATGCCTGCCATGAAACAGGCTGCAATATACGGCATCGATATTCTTGTAATCGACCACCACCACCCTGACGGGAGTATAGATTCCATGGTTCTCGAGCACGTAAATCCAGCGTATGCAGGCGGGGATTTCGGGATAACCACGGGTATGATGGGGACCGAGATTGCAAGGATGATAAACCCGGATGTTACGGAAGAAATAAAGCATCTTCCCGCGGTTTCAGCAGTTGGTGACCGCTCTGGCGCGCCTGAAGCGGAACGATATAAATCCCTTGTTTCCGGGAAATACGATAGTTCTGACCTCCGGAACATTGCTCTTGCAATTGATTATGAAGCGTTCTGGCAGAAGTTTAATGACGGGCGCGGGTTGATGAATGATATACTGAACCTAGGCTCAAACATAAGACATAAGAAACTCCTTACACTGTTATGCGAGCAGGCAAATAAGGCAATTTCTGACCAGATGGAAGCCACAATGCCCAATGTCAGGACGCAAACACTGTCAAACGGCGCTGTCCTTAATGTTATTGATGTGGAAAACTTTGCCCACAAGTTCACCTTCCCGCCTCCGGGAAAGACAAGCGGGGAGATACATGACAGGTTGTGTGCGAAATACGACGGGAAACCTGTTGTTACGCTCGGGTACGGTCCCGATTTTGCGGTTATTCGTTCACGGGGTGTCAGGATGAACATACCGCAGATGGTGAGGGAACTGCATGACGAGATAAAAGGCGGCGGTGTGAACGGCGGCGGGCATCTTGTTGTGGGAAGTATCAAGTTCGTTGGGGGCATGAGGAAAGAAGTGCTGGCAAAGCTTGCTGAAAAGATAGGAAAGGCTGAAGTCCAATGAAAATTATGGTGATTTGATGAATACTTTGCATAAAGTAATCACAGGGGATTCGAGGTGCATGAAAGAAGTAGCTGATGAATCAGTTCATCTTATTATTACTTCTCCTCCGTACTTGCAGCTTAAAGATTATGGAAATGGGAAACAGATTG
>JACUTP010000244.1 GCA_014859785.1 Candidatus Methanoperedentaceae archaeon
TCTGAGGAATACCTTCGTGAATTAAACCCTGATGCAATGCTTGAGGTATTTGCCCAGGACTATAACCCGCAGTCATATGCTATCTGCGGCTCAGATATGATGATTAAAGGGGAGAGCCTTGACAATATCAGGTTCGGCGACAGCTTCACCAATGATTATTTTGGAGAAAAGACTTTTGATTATATGCTTGCCAATCCGCCGTTCGGTGTTGAGTGGAAACCCCAGCAAAATTTCATCCAGAAAGAGCATGATGAAAAAGGGTATGGCGGGCGTTTCGGCGCAGGACTGCCGCGCATTAATGATGGTTCGTTCCTGTTCCTCCAGCATATGATAAGCAAGATGAAAGAACAGAAAGAAGGCGGCACGCGGTTATCAATTGTCTTTAACGGCTCACCGCTTTTTACAGGAGCGGCAGGGTCAGGGGAAAGTGATATCCGCAAATGGATAATTGAGAGCGACTGGCTTGATGCAATTGTGGCTCTTCCTGACCAGCTTTTTTACAATACGGGTATCAGTACATATCTGTGGATTGTGACAAACCGCAAGGAAAAAAAGCGCCGGGGCAGGATACAGCTCATTGACGCCACAGGGTTTTTTTTGAAGATGCGAAAGAGCCTTGGAAATAAACGCAACGAAATAGGTGATGGGCGCGATGGTAAAGCTGACCATATCGGTGAGATAACCCGCCTTTACGGAGATTTTATTGAGGGCGAGCATGTGAAGATATTCGACAATTCGGATTTTGGGTACCAGCGGATTACTGTGGAGCGACCCCTGCGGCTTAATTTCACGGTTAATGAGGAGAGGCTTGAAAAGGTGAGAGAGTCAAGCCAGTTCGTAAGTCTTGCAACCAGTAAGAAGCGAAAGGATACGGAAAAGGCTGAAGCTGAGATTGCAGAAGGGAAGAAGATGCAGCAGTCGATACTGAATGCGCTTGGTATATTATCTTCCGGTGGTGTTGTAAAGAGCCGCGATGAGTTTACAGAGTCGATGAAAAAAGCATTCAGGGATTCTGGTCTGAACATTCCTGCTCCCTTATTTAAGGCTATCCTGATGGCGCTTTCTGAGCGTGACGAAACAGCAGAGCTTTGTACAGACAAAAACGGCGCTCCTGAACCAGATTCTGAACTGCGTGATTATGAGAACGTGTCGCTCAGGGAGGAGATAGCTGGTTACATGGCGCGCGAGGTGCTGCCGCATGTTCCTGATGCGTGGGTGGATGGCTCAAAGACAAAGACGGGTTATGAGATTAATTTCAACAGGTATTTCTACAAGTACACTCCGCCCCGACCGCTTGAGGAGATAGAGGCAGAATTGAAAGGTATCGAGAAGGAGATAGCCGGGATGCTTGAAGAGATGGTTTGATGGAACCCTATATCCCGGATACGCTGCCTCTGGATAACATAGACTGGACAGCCCATGTTTCATTGATTGGAAAGGCTAATGCTGCGCTTGCACGCTATGATGGCATCCTTCAAGGAATTGTAAATCCAGAGATTCTACTATCTCCACTGACGACACAGGAAGCTGTGCTCTCCTCACGTATTGAAGGAACGCAGGCTTCTTTGGAGGATGTGTTGCAGTACGAAGCGGATTCAAATATTGCGATAACCCCTGAAAAACAGGCTGATATTCAGGAGATTATAAATTATCGTATTGCAATGAAGGCAGCAGTTGATGATCTGCATAAACGCCCCCTGTGCATTAATATGATTCGTGATCTGCACCGTATTCTGCTTACAAGCACCAGAGGCAGGGATAAGGAGCCAGGGGAAATTCGGCGCATACAAAATTATATTGCTCCTCCGGGCACGCCAATTGAACGGGCAAC
>JACUTP010000053.1 GCA_014859785.1 Candidatus Methanoperedentaceae archaeon
ATCGCTCATAATTCAGATTTTCAAATATATTTTATTATTAGCCGTTTTCAGTATAGTTAGTTGCCAGCACCGGACAATGCCGAAATAAGAGCAGGCATCGCCCCGATTGCCGTGCAGGTCTCAAGTGAAACGCCCTTTGAAGTAATATCAAGATGGTACTGCGCCTTATCGAACAAATCCCGCGGAAGTCCTCTTGGCCCGAGTCCGATTAGGAAAAGGAAGGATTCC
Source organism: Candidatus Methanoperedentaceae archaeon (assembly GCA_014859785.1). Taxonomy (GTDB): domain Archaea; phylum Halobacteriota; class Methanosarcinia; order Methanosarcinales; family Methanoperedenaceae; genus Methanoperedens_A. The sequence goes on from JACUTP010000053.1 coordinate 229, forward strand.
CTCTTTTTTATTAGCTCTGCAATTTCCCGAATCTCGATTTGTTTTTCCCTTCCAGGATGTGACGTTGTAACCACTGCCGAGCCAAACTGGGGCTGGAACCCTTTTTTCGGGAGGTCGAATAGGAAAAAACACCCGTCTTCGTAAAGCTCTTCAAGGTATTTACCCGACCCGCCAATCGTGGTTTTATCCTTCACATAATCAACAAGTTCATCCGCTTTCATCTTAAACGGGTAATCAAACAATGCAATATTGAACCCGAAAGCATAAGCAACAGGTGCCGCCCGGGCAATACTCCTGTAGTGTGCCTCGTGGATTTTGATTTTATCATATGTGTTCACAATCCCAAGTGTCAGCATACCTTAACCCCGGAATAATAATAAACTGTGAAAATCCATCATCCAGATTTATAATCCAGGTATGTGTACTCATTCATGACATTAGAATAATTTTTAAGCATCTCATCTGCTTCGGCTTCGGAAATCCTTTTCTGTTTCAGCGCCTGTGCCACATCTGATTTAAAAGTGCTTGTGAGGGAATTAATATTATACCTGACAGAACCGAGTACATCGCAGTTCCGGTCACCGATTATGGTTTTCTTGATGTGCCACTTTCCGCTATCATCAATGATAATATGAGCCTCGTTTACCGTCCCGAAAAGATTATGGTAATCACCTATGGTATCCTGATATGCCCCAATAAGCAGGGCTGCAAGGTAATACGACCCGTTATCCAGTGCATGGAGTTCAAGGATTTCCTTTACATCTTTTAAGTCAACGAATTTATCTATTTCACCGTCAGAATCGCATGTTATGTCCACAAGGGTTCCGTATTCGGTTGGTTTCCTGTCAACTCCGTAAACAGGGACAATCGGGAACAACTGGTCAATTGCCCAGAAATCAGGCATGGACTGGAAAATAGAGAAATTGCAGATATATTTCTTTGATAAAAGTTTGTTCAAATCCTCAAACTCATCAGATTTATTCTCGGTTTCACGTGCAAATGAGGCAGCTTTAGCACATATCTGCAAGAAAAGGACTTCACCTTTTGATTTATCTCCAAGTTCAATTTCACCCAGGTTGAAAAGGGAAATCAATTCATCACGGTGCTGTATTGCATCATGGAAATACTCCACATAGTTCTTGATATTTATTTCCTTTAAAGTGTCGTACAGTTCTTTTATTGTATGGGGCTCGTTCCCCTCAATTTCGACAATCCTGTTATAATACCCGTTCTTGCTTCCTTTTACATCGATGGCTAAAATTGAATGGTACGCACTGATGGCACGCCCGCTTTCCGATATGATTATGGGGTGTGGAACGTTTTCTTCATCGCATACATCTTTAAGGGAATACACCACATTATTCGCATACTCCTGGATTGAATAATTGGCGCTTGCTTCAGATGATGTTTTGCTCCCGTCGTAATCCACACCAAGCCCGCCGCCGATATTGAAATACTTGATATTTATCCGCATCCCCTTGATTTTTGCATAAACCCGGGCTGCTTCCTTAACCGCCCTCTGGATTCTCCGGACTTCTGTAATCTGGGAGCCGATATGGAAATGAAGCATCTTTAGCTGTTCGAGCATATCATATTCTTTGATGATTCTAATACTGTCAAGCATTTCAGTTGTTGTGAGACCGAACTTTGATGTTTCTCCCCCCGATTCAGCCCATTTCCCGCTTCCCCTTGAGTAAAGTTTTGCCCTGATACCGATAACCGGCATGATATTAAGTTTCTGTGAAAGCTTAAGAAGCCTTTCTGTCCCGTCAAACTCGTCTATAACAATAACTACATTTTTACCTATTCTTGTTGCGTACAGTGCGAGTTTCAGGTATTCCTCGTCTTTGAACCCGTTGCAGATCAGAACCGCATCTTCGCTTAATTCGAATGATAATGCAGCCAGAAGTTCTGCTTTTGTCCCGACTTCCAGTCCTGTGTTGAATTTCTTACTGGATTTTACAATTTCCTCAAGTACCTCTTTGCGCTGGTTTACCTTGATAGGAAATACTGCCTGGTAGCTGTTATTGTAATCATACTCCGAAATGGCACTGGAAAATGCACCATTTATTTCTTTTATCTGCCCTTCAAGTATCTGGGGGAACCTGAATAATATAGGGAATTTTACATTTTTCCCCTCAAAATATTCGACGACTTTTTTTAAGTCGATATAATTTGAATGGCTCTTTGTCGGTGTCACTATCAAATTGCCTTTCCGGTTATAAGAAAAATATCCACTACCCCAGCGTTCAATCCCGTACAGGTCTATAGCGTCTTCAATTTTCCACATTTAAGTAAAGTATTATGTCCGTATGATTTAAGATTCAATCAGAGTGTACGGGATTCGAATTAAAGCTTTCTATGAGTGGCTATTTATCGGGTTACACCATCAGGTCAGGAAGCAATAGCAGATTTATAATATAAGTTTGAATTGGTATAAAAAAGGGCAGGTCAATATCGAATAGTAACAGATGGAGTTTATATGACAAAGGAATTAGTCTTCATAACAGTCCTCGGGAAAGACCAGAAAGGAATAATTGCAAGGGTTTCAGGGGCGCTTTTCAAGCACAGTATCAATATAGAGGATGTGAACCAGAAAATATGGGATGGTTATTTTGTCATGACAATGCTTGTGGACATATCGGGTTCAACAAAAACAATCGGCGAACTGAAAAAAGAGTTATCCGTTATTGAAAACGAAATGAGCCTGAAAATACAGGTCCAGCAGGAAAACATTTTCAAGTCTATGCACAGGGTGTAGCGGGGAAGGTCATGGAAATTTCAATTGAGGAGGTCATGGAAACCGTCAACATGACCCTTTACCAGAATTTTGACATCAGGACGGTGACCCTTGGTATAAACCTGAAAGATTGCATTAATTCAGACCTTGATACGTTCAAATCAAATATTTATGAACGGATAACAGATTACGGCAGGCGCCTGATTGGTGAAGCAAATATACTTGAGGAAAAATACGGTATCCCGATTATAAACAAGAGGATATCCGTAACTCCTGTTGCCCTGCTTGTGGAACCAATGGGCAATGATGCGCCGCTGGAAGTCGCAAAGACACTTGATAAAGCAGCACTGAATGCAGGTATTGATTTTATCGGAGGCTGCGGTGCGCTTGTCCAGAAGGGCATGACGCGCGGGGATGCGCGGGTAATTGATTCGCTGCCTGATGTGCTTTCCAGTACAGAAAGGGTATGCGGGTTCCTGAATGTGGCATCCACGGTTTCTGGCATGAACATGGACGCAGTGGTAAAGATAGGACAAATCCTGAAACAGGTGTCAGAACGTACGGAAAACGGGATTGGCTGTGCAAAGTTCGTGGTATTTTCCAATGCCCCCGAGGATAACCCTTTCATGGCAGGCTCATTCCATGGCATTGGCGAGCCTGATTTCTCGCTTAATATCGGGATTAGCGGACCTGGTGTTGTAAAGAACGTTGTGGAAAAGAACAGGGACTGTGACCTGACTGGGCTTTCAGAGGCAATAAAAAAGACGGCTTTTAAGATAACAAGAGCAGGCGAGCTTATTGGCAGGGAACTTGCCAGGAATATGGATGTCCCGTTCGGGATAGTGGATATTTCCCTTGCATCCACCACGAAAGTCGGGGACTCGGTTGCAGAAATCGTGGAACTCATGGGTGTCGGGAAAATGGGCGCGCCAGGCAGTACCGCCGCCCTTGCGTTACTTGTGGATGCCGTTAAAAAAGGCGGTGCAATGGCATCAGGGAACGTTGGCGGATTAAGCGGCACGTTTATTCCTGTAAGCGAGGATTCCTGCATGAACGATGCAGTAAAATCAGGCTCACTCACGCTTGAAAAACTGGAAGCCTTAACAGCAGTATGCTCTGTCGGGCTTGATATGATTGCAATTCCCGGGGATACACCTGCCGAGACCATTTCTGCAATAATAGCAGATGAGCTATCAATCGGTGTGGTAAACGGGAAAACAACAGGTGTAAGGCTCATACCTGTCCCTGGCAAAAAAGCAGGGGATTACGTGAATTTCGGGGGATTGCTTGGCGAGAGCTATGTGATGCGTGTTAACAGGTCAGGCTCAGGCAATTTCATCAGGCGCGGCGGCAGGATGCCAGCGCCGATAACAAGTATGAGGAATTAGCTCCAGCCCATTAATATTATAAACAAGCTATACAATATTATTCAAAAGATGTTCAAGCTGAAAATAAACAAATCCATATTTGCCTATGTTTCTATTTTCACGTTTTTCGTATTAATATACAGTATTTTATTCCAGCACCTGATGTATACATACGAGAACAAGGACTTCAGTTTTGTAACTTCTGTATACTGGGTAATTGTCAGTATGACAACTGTGGGTTATGGCGATATTTATTTCACAACCCCAATCGGGCAGTTATTCAGTGCACTGGTTGCCCTTTCAGGCGTGATGATGATTTTTGCCCTCCTGTTCCCGCTGGTTGTCACCCCATGGCTTGAGAGACGCATCCTGAAAGAGCTTCCAACCCGTGCACCACTTGACCTTAAAGAGCATATCATAATATGCGGGTACAACCAGCTTGTTGAAACCCTGATTTCAGAGCTTGATGATGAAAAAATCCCTTTCCTTATAGTTGATGATGATGAAAAATCCTTGCGGAAATTAAAATCACGGAAAATACTCTGTGTTTTCGGGGATGCAACTGATAAAAATACACTGCTTGATTCAAATATACATTCTGCAAGAATGCTGATTGCAAACAAAAGTGATGAGATGAATGCGAGTATAGTCCTGACTGCCAGGGAGATAAGTTCTATAGAGATTATCTCAATTGTTGAAAATACGGCAAAATCAAAATACCTGAGGTATGCAGGTTCAGACCGTGTAATTTCCCCAAAGACGTTATTCGGGACATATCTTGGAAGAAAAGCCGTAGACCCGTTAACAGACCATCTTGCAGGAGCTACCGGGATTTTTGAGAATATCAGTATAGTGGAACTTCCAATTTATCCCCGCAGTGTACTTATCGGGAAAAAACTTGTAGAGGCAAATATAAGGCGCAGGACAGGTGCAAATATTGTCGGGCTGTGGACCGGCGGGACACTGTCACTGAATCCGCACCCATCGGATTCTATAAAGGAAAATTCCGTACTGCTTGCTGTTGGAACAGAAAACCAGCTTGAGGCACTGAAGGAATTAACAAGGGGTGTTTTATGAGAAAACATATTATCCTTGTGGGATTCGGCGATGTTGGCAGTAGAATCGCCAAAGTGCTGAAGGATGCGGGTGCAATTTTTGTTGTTGTTGACAGGAATGAAGCAAAATTAAAGGATAAGGATTTCGAGTATGTTGCAGGTGATGCCACGGACGAGAATGTTTTAAAACAGGCAGGTCTTGAAAAAGCCTCCTCTGTAATTATTGTCATGAATGACGATAATGACATTATTTTCACGACACTTATTGCAAGGAATATTAATCCCCACAGTGTCATTATTGCAAGGGCTAACGCTTTACAGTCCATTGACAAGATATACAGGGCAGGAGCAGATTATGTGGCTTCCCTTTCCATACTTGCAGGGCAGATGCTTGCTAAAATCATCCTCGGGAATGAGGATGAGACCATAATGATGTTCCAGGGGCTGGAAATAGAACGGTATCCTGTTACTCCGGGTTCCCGGCTTTCAGGAAAAACTATTGCAGAATCGCAACTACGTTCACGTATGGGATGCACAGTAATCGGTATTGAAGAGAATGGTAAAACTACAACTTACATTAACCCTGAGATGGTTATGAAGGAAGGGATGACACTGGCTGTTATTGGAAACCGGGAGCAGATTTCCAGATTCCAGCAGGAGTATAAAACTTGATTAATAATCCAGGTTCCTGGAATAGTCTCCAAAAGCTTTATCAATAAACCAATACACTAAGTGTTACTCTACTTGATATTTATTCGGTGATCATTGATGTCCCAGAAAACAAAAGGCAGGAAGATAAGTTTAGCAAAAGCGCATAACCAGAACCAGCGCGTCCCATCATGGGTAATTGTAAAAACAAACAGGAATGTAATGACCCATCCCAGGAGAAGACACTGGAGAAGGAATACAATAAGAGATTAAGGTGGAATCATGGCAGATATTGAACGAATTTACACTATACCCCTAACGGATGCAAAGAAAGCACCCCGCTGGAAAAGGGCAGGCAGTGCCGCTAAAAAGACAAAAGAATTTCTTGCAAAGCATTTTAAAACGGACATTGGGGATATAAGGATTGATAGCAGTATCAATGAGAAACTCTGGGAAAGGGGTTCCCAGAAACCACCGGCGAAAGTACGTGTCCGTGCGGTTAAGTTCGAGACTGGCGGCGTGGAAGCCGAACTTGCCCAGGATTAATTTTTTTGGGAGACGGGACAGGGTTGAAACGGCGATTAAATATTTCGGGCAGCCCTGTACTGGGAGTTTTTGCAACCTGTACGGATGAGCTTGTATTTGTTCCTTTTGACATAACCGATGAAATTGCATCTTATGTAGGAGAATCGCTGGGCGTTCCCACCCAAAAAGTTTCTGTTGGTGGAAGTGCTATAATCGGCAGTCTCCTTCAGGGAAATTCAAACGGGGTAGTTGCTGCGGGTTTCATTTATGAAAAGGAAATAAGGTCTATCAGGAAGCACACAAAAGCCGCAAGGTTAACACAGGCGCTGAATGCTGCAGGGAATCTTATAATGTGTAATGATACGGCAGCCCTCGCACACCCGGAACTTAATGACAAGTCATTGAATGTAATTAGTAAATATCTTGGTGTTGATATACAGCGCGGAACAATTGCCGGTTTGAAAACCCCTGGCATGGCTGGTATTGCCACTAATAAGGGTGTACTTGTGCACCCGAAAGCCACGCAGCATGAAATAGGGGTAATAAAAGACCTGTTCGGGCTTCCTGTGGATATCGGGACTGTGAATTTCGGCTCACCTCTTGTGGGTTCGGGGCTGCTTGCAAACACCAAAGGTTATGTGGCAGGACAGGAAACCACAGGTCCTGAGCTTGCAAGGATAGAGGATGCCTTAGGTTTCTTCTAATGGTTTTATTATTTTAAACGCATCGACATCAACCATCCCGCAATCCGTAATTTTAAGGGATGGTATTACAGGCAGTGTCAGGAATGATGCCTGGATAAACGGTGCATCCAGTTTACATCCCATATTTTTAATTGCCGCGTGGAGATTTCCAAGTTTCATGTCTGTTTCGTGGGCGCCGGTTGTGCTGAGGATACCTGCAAACGGAAGCGGCATTTCCTCAACAATCGTTCCGTTTGCAATCACAATTCCACCATGAAGTTTTTTAATCCTGTTCGCACAGAATGCCATGTCTTCAAAATTCGTGCCAATTACTATGATATTATGGGAATCATGACCGATGCTTTGTCCGAACGCACCATTTTCCAGGTTAAAACCACTCACAAAACCTTTCCCTATGTTGCCTGTTTTCCCGTGGCGTTCTATTACAGCTATTGGGAGGATGCCGCGTTCAATGTCAGGCTGTACGAACGTCCGTTCAGTAACCAGTTCCTCGACACGTCTTTCAGTGATGAGCTGTTCTGGTACTATTCCTATTACATTTGCCCTGACAATCCTTTTTCCTGAATGGATTTTCAGGTCATCGGGCAGGATTTTTTTATATTTCACAGTTTCCAGGACATATTTCGGATATTTAATGTCCTTTATTCCAGGATTGATTTCACCGTTTGTCACCACACACCTTATCCTGAAATCCTGCATGTCGTCAAGTATTACAAGATTGGCTTTCCTGCCTATGCTTATTGAGCCGATAAGGTGGTCAATCCTGAAATGGCGCGCTGTATTGAGTGTAGCCATTGAGATTGCCTGTACCGGCTCAATTCCCAGACTGATTGCTTGCCTGACATGTGCATCCATGTGTCCTTTTATTATATCGGCAGGGTGCTTGTCATCAGTTGCAAAGAAAAAGTTCTCAAGGGATATGCCGCTTTCCAGCAGTTTAGGTATGAAGTCATGGAGGCTTTTTGCAGCCGAGCCTTCACGCAGCATTATTTTCATACCAAGACGGGCTTTTTCAAGGATTTCTTCAAATGTAATTGATTCGTGGTCACTGGATATGCCGCAGGCGATGTAACCTGCCAGTTCCCGCCCCCGCAATCCAGGAGCGTGCCCGTCAACCACGAGTTTCATTTTAAAGGCTGCTGCTATTTTCCCGAGTATATCAGGATTCCCGCGAAGTACTTCAGGATAGTCCATCACCTCACCCAGCCCCACCACCTGTTTGCTAACGATGAGTTTTTTGATTTCTGCTACTCCGAGTTTCGCGCCTGATGTTTCAAGCGGAGTGGACGGCACGCAGGATGGAATTGTAAAAAAAATATCAACCGGAAGGAAGGAAGCTTCTTTCATCACCAGCCTGATACCTTTTGTTCCCAGGACGTTGGCAATCTCATGAGGGTCTATTATCATGCCTGTCGTCCCGTGAATGAGGGATTGCCTTGCGAACTGTGTGAGTGTCAGCATGCTTGACTCAAAGTGGACGTGACCGTCAATGAGACCAGGACTCACATGGGCGTTTTTTACATCGATTTTCCGTGTTTTTTCCCCTGCAAGTTCATCCACGTCCCCGATACCTGAAATAAAACCCGAGGTTATTGCTATGCTGCCTTCTGTAATTTCTCTTGTATTGACATTTACAATCCGGCAATTCTCCAGTACCAGGTCGGCTTTTGTGAGCCCCATGCCCGCAAAGACCTTCTCCTCCAAGGTCATGATATAACGTTGTATTGTATTTCTTAAAAGGTTTTGCAGCAGGATTATCCAAAACTATTTCATTTCATAAAAACATGGAAAGGTGAATGCTTACTAAACGAATTATTCCGTGCCTTGACGTGACACTTGACAGGGAAGGGGGTTGTGTGGTGAAAGGAGTGGAGTTTGTTGACCTGCGTGAAGCGGGCGACCCGGTTTCGCTTGCCAAGAGGTATAACGAGCAGGGCGCGGATGAACTTGTATTCCTTGACATTACAGCATCCCACGAGAGGCGGAGGACGATGATTGATGTTATAGAGAGGACGGCAGATGAAGTTTTCATCCCCCTTACTGTCGGGGGCGGCATCAGCTCAACCGAAGCAATAAAAAAAATCCTGAGAGCGGGCGCTGATAAGGTATCTGTCAATACAGCTGCTATTAATAATCCCGGGTTCGTGAAAGAGGCGGCTGATATGTTCGGTTCCCAGTGTATTGTCACGGCTATTGACTGCAGGCGCAATAAGAATATTAAAGGGAATGAGGATAAGACCATTATCGAGCTTGAGGACGGGACACCTGCATGGTATGAGGTTGTAATTTACGGTGGCAGGAAGCCTATGGGAATCGATACTGTCCGGTGGGCGCAGAAGGTTGAAAGTCTGGGTTCTGGTGAAATACTGCTTACCAGCATGGACAGGGACGGCACGAAAGATGGGTTTGACCTGCCTATTACGAGGACGCTTTCAGAACTTCTTGACATCCCGATAATTGCATCGGGCGGTGCCGGGAATATCGGGCATATGTATGATGCTTTTACAAAAGGCAAGGCAGATGCTGCGCTTGCTGCAAGTATTTTCCATTTCGGGGAGTACACTGTCGGGGATGCGAAGGAGTATCTGAGAGAGAAGGGCGTGCCGGTGCGGGTTCAGGGATTTTAGTTTTCACTCACTGGAATATTTAATTCAGACTTCTTTTGGGGTGACAACTGGAATATCTGTACGTCCCTCAAAATGTTTCACGTTCCATGTCACAAATTTGGAACAATTATGCTCTTCGGCTACATTCAGTATCGTGGCATCCATAAAATTCATTTTTAAGCTGATTTTCCCGAATGTTTTGTCGAACAACTGCTCAACGAAGGCATCGGCAGATTCGTATGCCGTAGATGGGAACAGTATTTTTGTGTCATATACTTCAGAAAATCCTTTTAGCAGCTTTTTCAATTCTGATGTATTCAAATTAAAGGACGCTATGCCAAGAAGTTCATACAAATTATATATTGATGTGCATTTACCTTTTATATCACTGTTCAGAAACGCTTTTGTTATGCCGTATCTTTCATCATCCCTGAAGAGCTTCTCAATCACAAAAACATCCGTATCGATGATAATCATTGTCTTCCCCTCAGTTCTTCCATGACGCTTTCGGCGCTTGTCCCGTACCGCTCTTTCCACTCTTTTCCTTTCCTGATTTTTTCCCAGAGGGCATCTAATTCTTTTGCAGAGTAACCACGCTTTACGTTCCTGCCATGCAGTTCTTCCCTTATGAAACATGCTACATCGCTCTCTGTTTGTTTCATTCCTACGAAGTGGCGCACTGCATCAATGATGACCTCGCTTTTGTTTTTGTAAAAGCCTTTTTTAACCAGGTCTTCGACATTCCTGGTAATTGCAGATGGCATTCTTACCTGTACTACATCACTTGTCATACAGTTTATGTATGCTTTTGTAATATAAATAAATAATGATGGACAAAGGATAAACTCTGCGAGTATCTTCCATTCCGGTGATTACTATTTATCTTTGAATCATTTGATTCATGGTCAGTTTCCTATTCGTTTT
>JACUTP010000245.1 GCA_014859785.1 Candidatus Methanoperedentaceae archaeon
GCTTCTCTTATCTTTATGACCTCTCTCACAATATCAAAGCCTGCTACCCTGCCGGAGCCGCCTGTCGGCTCAAGCAAACCTATCAGCATCTTCATCGTGGTGGTCTTGCCTGCACCATTGGGACCAACAAATCCAAAGACCTCGCCCTTTTTAACGCAAAGGTTAAGCGAATCCACTGCTGTAAGTTCATTTTTCTTACCAAAACGCTTGGTAAGGTTTATGGTTTCTATTATGTTTTCATTTTGACTGATTTCATTCATGTTTATCTTCTCCCGAATTTGCGTATTATGAATACCAGTGCAGCAATAGCCACAAGTACCATTCCTACTCCTGCCACCCCGCTTGACCCGGATTTTTCCACGTTGATTTTAATGCTTTTTTCTTCACTCTGGATATTACTGCTCCTGGCACGCATGAATAGCTCTTTTATTCCTGAACCTGCATCCGCCCTTGCTGTAATCTCAACAGGGATACTCCTTGAGTCGCCAGCCTCAAGTTTTTCTATTGTCCCGAAACTCCTGATCACCGTGCTGATACCGCTGACCTGGTTTATTTCAAGCTGGACATTTTCAAGTGCCTCATTCCCGCCGTTTCTAAGGGATACTCTTATCTCTGTCGAGCCGCCAGGATTCAGGGTTATTTCACTGTAGTCAGGATAAACACTGAGTATCTGGTTATTCTCAATGCCTTTATTGACAGTGACCTCAAGTCTCCGGGATACGCTTCTGCCATCCCCTGTCACAGCACCCACAATGACAGGGTAGATACCGTCACTTGAGTTTGTGGCAGGTTTGACTTTCACTTTAAATTCCTGCTCACCTTTTGCTGGCAGATCAAGGGTGGTCAGCCTTACTTTATCATCAGTATCTGAGAGGAATTCCACATTCCAGCCCTCTGGCTTGCTCAGTGTTTTTAAGTTGAGCTTTATATGCTGGTCGTACCTGTTCTTCAGGGATACTGTAAACTCGGCAGTGTTCTCAGGTCTTATTTCAAGACCCGGTATGGCTGAGCGCATTTCAAGATATGCGCTCAATGCCTGGGTCTCGTCAAGATCAGGATTAATGCTGATGCTAAGAGGCAAAGAGATGACCCGGCTGCCGCTTTCCATGGATGCTCCTATTAATACCTCGTAATCCCCTTCAGTGGTGTTGAGGGAAGGCTGGACTGCCACTTCAAAATCCTGCCTGTCTTTTGCAGGGATGCCGAGTTTTGTAATCCTTGCACCGTCTGAGGAGAGCAGGTCAACGCCCCATTCGTCTGGCTTTGAAAGTACAGAGAGCTTTACCGTTGCCCTGCTGTCGTATTTATTTTCCACCGTAACACTGAATTTGGCAGGAGTGCCTGGATGGGTTTTTCTTCCAGGTATGCCTGAATAGATATCAAGGTCAGGCATTGCGTTCCTGTCCACGGTTGCGGCAAAGTCGCGGTATATCACATCGTAATTGGTCACATCCTCGCCATAGGGCTGCAACCCTATCCTTATCAGGTAGGAGCCGTCGCTTGTGTTGGCTGGCACCCGGAGTCTTAATACAATCTGCTTTGAAGCGGTTGAGCCAGCAGGGAAGGTTATCTGGCTGACCTGGGTGTTGTCTGCGTAGAAGCCTGTAAGCCAGCTATCGGGTTTTTTGTCTATGAAAAGTTTGACCGAGACGCTTTTTGTGGTGTTGTAGCCTTTTGTTATGGTTGTGGTGAATTCGACAATGTCGCCGGGGCGGACGACTTTGCCTGTTATGTCTGTGGTGGCTGCGATAGGGGAGAATTCGGCGCTGGATGAGGGTATCAGGAGTAATACGAGGATTGCTATAATTCCGAGGGTT
>JACUTP010000054.1 GCA_014859785.1 Candidatus Methanoperedentaceae archaeon
TCAACTTTTTGTTTTTTAGTAGGACTATTCATATAATTTCTATTCAAACATATATATATATATATATATATATATATATATAATTTAGGTGTAAATTTTATGTGTCCCTTAACCGAACACACATGGAAAGGAATGCGAACGAATACATGGACATATAAAAAGCACTGTGAAATTCAATGTCAGGCGAATAATGGAAGAGAGCAAAGGAGCTTTATGCAAAATTTAACTTTGTCGCTTATCAGTTATTGCTGCTGACAAATTTACAGGATAAAGTGAAAGCTACACATAGTTTCGGGATTTATAATTAATTGGAATTAAAATAAGTCTTTGAGCTTGATTGTGGATTAGCAGAGGCTATCGAAGAAATTCGATCGATCTGGAATTTTTTATAAAAATTCAAAATTCATTGTTGACTTTTTTCATAAACTGGCAAATCTTTTTAAATAATTATATATTTCTTTAATATGTTCTGTAGGTTCATCAAAGTAAAAACGCGATTTTTAAAGTTAGTTTGATTTCTTCCCAGTAAACTAAGGATTTTAAGGGAAATCTTTTTATTGAACCACAAACATGAAACAAGGAATATTAAGTCAGGCTAACTCCTTAACGGAGAAGCTTATAACGTAATTATAATTGATTAGTTATATAACAGGAGGATAATTTATGGCAGGTCAAATGGGCGGTCAGCCGATTGTAATTTTAAGACAGGGAACAAAACAAACACGTGGAGACGAAGCGAAAAGAACCAATATAATGGCTGCCAGGGCTGTTGCCGAAGCCGTGAGAACAACCCTTGGTCCGAGAGGTATGGACAAGATGCTTACAGATCCGGCAGGACTGGTAACCATAACTAACGACGGCGCCACAATTCTTGATGAAATGCAGATAAAACATCCGGCAGGCAGGATGGTAGCTGAGGTTGCAAAAACACAGGATAAGGAAGTAGGGGACGGGACGACTACAGCTGCCGCCCTTACAGGAGAACTCTTAAAAGGTGCGCAGGCGATGATGGATAAGGGTATCCACCCCACAACGATTATTAACGGGTATGTGCTTGCGGCAAGAAAAGCAAAGGAAATTCTTGCTGACATTTCAATCCCTTCAAATGACGATAACCTGAAGAAAATAGCTGAAACTGCACTTACGGGAAAAGGTGTCGAGTTTTCAAAAGACATATTATCCGACATTGCGGTAAGTACGGTGAAATCGGTTATAAATGATGAGAACGGGATAAGGAAAGTAAACATAAAAGAGATTTCCATTGAAAAGCGGGGTGACGGGAATGTTTCTGACAGTGAACTGATCCGGGGAATCATCCTTGACAAAACAAAAACCCACCAGAGCATGCCTTCAAGGATAGAGAATGCTAAAATAGCGATACTTGCAACACCTATCGAAATTCATGAAGGTGAATTCAAGAGCGAGATAGCTATTGATTCACCGGGACAGACACGGGCGTTCCTTGAGCAGGAAGAAAAACAGATACGCGATGCTGCCGAGAAAGTTATTAAAAGCGGGGCTAACGTTGTTTTCTGCCAGAAAGGCGTGGACAGCCTTGCACGGTATTTCCTTGCAAAAGCAGGCGTTTTTGTAACCCATCGTGTGAAGAAGAACGACCTTCTTAAATTATCACGTGCGACTGGCGGGAAGATTATTTCAAGCCTTGATGATATCAGCCCGGAGTTGCTCGGTGAGGCAGGACTTGTTGAGGAAAAGATTGTGGGTAACGGTGAAATGATATTCATTTCAGAATGCAAGAACCCTGATACTTATTCCATATTGCTGCGCGGCGGAACAGAGCATGTTGTTACCGCACTTGCAAGAGCCATGAACGATGCATTGCGCGTTGTCGGCGTGGCAATCGAGGATGAGAAAATTCTCGCAGGAGGCGGTGCGCCTGAGGTTGAACTGGCGCTTCGCATGAGGGATTATGCCTCCATACTGGAAGGCAGGGAACAGATTGCTGTTAATGCGTTCGCTGATGCTATGGAAGTTATACCCAGGACACTTGCTGAAAATGCAGGGCTTGATACCATTGATTTGCTTGCGGAACTCAGGAGCCAGCATGAGCAGGGTAACAAGAACACAGGACTTGATGTTTTCGAGGGCAAGGCTGTGGATATGCTGGAGAATAATGTTATCGAGCCGTTGCGGGTTAAGACACAGGCAATCGCATCAGCCACTGAAGCTGCCATTATGATTCTGCGTATTGATGATGTTATTGCGGCAGAAAAGAATGTGAAGCCAAAGGCTGACGAGCAATACTGAAATTAATGTTGACCTGAACTGCTGGCTTAATGGCAGTTCGGGTTTTTGTTTTATTTTCTGAAATTTGAATGCTTTCGCCTCGCTCTTATTAAGAGTTTTAAGCCAGAATACCCAAGGAAATAGCCGATGCCCTTTCCATACAAGAGGGAACAGAGTTAAACTTCTCCGTACAAGATAAAAAAATAATAATATCCAAAGCAATTTTCCCTATATCTTTTTCTATTCCCTCACCCATTAAGACCACATGCGCAAAAAACAGAAATCCTGGGCAAAAGACATGGCAAAACAGCGCATTATTCGTCTTTTCGAGCTTGCAGCCACTGAATTTGATACCCATCCTGAACGCAGTAACCGTTATGTAAATCTTGCAAGGCGGCTCAGTATGAGATACCGTGTCCGTATGCCCGGTGAGTTAAAACCCATGATTTGCAAACACTGTCATTCTTATATTGTGCAGGGAAAAACCGCACGAACGCGGCTTCAGGGAAGCCATATCACCACTACATGCCTGAATTGCGGAAAACAGATGAGACGCCCTTATTAGCAATTTCTACTAATTGTTGCCCGTATTACCTGAAAGTTACCGGAGAATAACCTGCCGCCTCATTAATTATTCTTTCAGCAGCTATATCCACCTCAATAATCATAACCTCGACAACCATGAACACCTCGGTTTTTTTCCTGATACAGCCCAGGGCCAGGTTTTCACTATCACCCAATGCACCATGAAGGTGTATTTTTGGTTTACCGTTTTCCCGGAAGATATTCCCGACACCCACAACCTCGCGGGCATCATCAAAACCATACCATACCGGTATTGGCGGCACAACTTTTTCCTCTGGTCCGGTGACAAGTTCGGCGCCGCCCATCGCACCCAGCATAATGAAAAAACCGGATTTTATGTTTTCCCTGGCAGCCAGACCTGTCAGTTCACCAAGTAAATCTTCCCCGTGGTCAATCCTCACAACAAATAAGCGCCCTATCGAACCTTTCCTGTAATCCATAACCCATAGTCTATCGTTAATGATTTAAATTTGCCGCCATTTCGGGACAAACTGAAAAAACCTATATACCACAAACACTATCTTAGCGCCAGAGGACCCGTGGTCTAGCCGGTTATGACATCGCCTTTACACGGCGGGGATCCTGAGTTCGAATCTCAGCGGGCCCATTTTTAAATTATTATTTTATTTTACTGATATAAAAACTAATCTTCTCCAAGTATCCGGTCGAACATCTTTTTAACGTATATCGCTGCAATAACAGCAAATACAGCTGCAAATGCAATAGATACATCCTGTGCTGACCTGAAAGCTATATCATACTGGACAAGCAATGCCTTTCTTAAAAACCCAAAAAGGGTATATGCCCCGAGACTTGCCAGAAATGCTGAAAGGAACAGCCAGAAATCAATTGCGCCTTTTGTTGAATAATATAATTTCATTCCATAATATACACCAAAAATTGCTGCAACAAGATTAATAGTTGATAGTATTGGGTAATAACTACTTATAATTGACATATCAATCTTCACCACCTGTAATATCCTTGCTGATATTGTAAGCTCCTATTGTTATCAGTATCAAGGCAACCGGCAGGATAAGGTCCTTGAAAACATCAAACAATTCATGATTATACATCAATTCCCCGATTTTACCGAGTCCGTAAAGGTACATCAGAAAAATACCAGATGCAAACATACCCCAGTTCTTAATACCGTATTTGACAAATGTTGTATTAATATAAAATCCCAGGTACATTACACCTGTTGTAAAAACAATTGATATTAAATACTGGGAGAATTTTCCCCTATCATAACTGCCATCATTATCAAACGGATAAACATTATTTTTAGTTCTGTCGTTATCAGTTGGAGGGTATGCATAACCTGCTAAAAGGAAAAAAATTATAGTCATACCTGTTACCAATATGAAAATTTCTTTCATGTATTTATTTATAAAGCCCATCGTTTTACTTCCTTTCTTTTTTATTTATCGACCATGTGCTTAAGCCCAATTCCCTCTAAAATTTCCTTTAAATCTTCCTCATTCGTAGCCACCAGGTCTGTGAATTCGGATAAAAGTTCATCAGAAATTCCCGATTCGTCCTTTACAAGGTAACTGAGTTTCTGTTTTTGCAGGACTTTCTTTATATTTTTCTTATCACTATAATTTTTGAGGGTATCAACAAATCCGTCAAGTTCTGACAGTCCTTCTTCGATTTCATCAGTTTTACGGAACTTGCGAAAGAGCCTTTCTTTTTCAATCTGCCCACGGATTTTATCCTCATTAAAATTAATATTTAAAAATGTAAAATATTTAATAATATCGTCAATATCAGTTTTATCCGGATTTGGATACCTGGAAAGAAAGGTATTTATTTCTTTATCAATTTTAGTTTTATTGATGACGTTTTTTATATGGATTTTAACTTTTTTAATAAGGTCTTTTTCAACCTCTTCCGCATCAGCACCAAATTTGATTGTAAGATATTTGGCATAATCCGAAATATCATTTTCAGTGGGAAGTGTATTTTCAGACAGGAAAGTATTAATTTCTTTATCTATATCGCTGTCGAGATAGATTTCTTCCTGTTTTTTAGTTAGTTCAATTGCTTTGTTTTTAAGGTTATTACATAAGTGAGAAGCTTTATTTTCTCCGGTTATCAAACTAATATTTGATTCAACCAGACCAATAAAATCCAGAAATTCATAGAGATCGGGATTCTTTTTCAGTTGATTCCTGGATTTTGCTTTTTTTATTATTCCAATCGATAAATTTCCCAGAGCAGGGCGGAGTACCTCCTCACAATACTCTATAAATTCCTCCTCGATATCCATAAAATTTCCTCAAGAACTTAAATAAATCTTTATCTTATATTTAGAGATGAAGGTTCTATTATATAAAATCATCATAAATATCATCATTATAATTATACTAAGGAATATTAAGTTATATTTAACATTTATCGATAAGAATTATAAACTCATAAAGTGTAATTACATAATAATCCTCCAATAAATATTGGGCTAATAATGGTTGAAGGAATGTAAAAAAGAAGGTACAAAATGACAGTTTGCGTATACACCATTGCGTCTGGAAAAGGTGGAACAGGTAAAACGACAACCACGGTAAATCTTGGTACGTCGCTTGCAATGCTGGGAAAAAAAACTACCATTCTTGATGCTGATATCGGAATGGCTAATATGGGACTATTGCTTGGTCTTGAAAAAAGTGCAGTCACACTTCATGATGTATTGAGTGGTACAGCTGATGTAAAGGATGCAATTTATGATGGGCCAGGAGGTGTAAAGGTAGTGCCGAGTGGCTTATCTTTGAAAGGATTCCAGCATTCAAATCCTGATAAAATAAAAGAAATCATGTCCAAATTAATAGATGGCATGGATTATGTTTTAATAGATGCTCCTGCCGGTATCAGTAAGGATGGCGTAATTCCACTTGCTGTGGCAGATAAAGTTATCCTTGTCGTAAACCCGGAACTTTCTTCAATGGCTGATGCCCTGAAAACAAAAGCTTTAACCGAAATGCTTGGAAGACCGGTTGAGGGTGCTATTTTAAACCGTTCAGCACTTGAAAAAACAGAAATAAATCGTAACAAGGTAGCTGAACTCCTTGGTATAAAGATACTTGAAATGATACCTGAGGATGCGAATATAAGGACATCCGCAGCATTTAAGACACCTGTAGTTATCAGAACACCTAACGCCCCTTCTTCATTGGCTTTTAAAAAACTTGCCGCCCAATTAGCAGGTATGGAATTCAAAGAAAATGGTAACCAGAAAGCTAATAAGGAAGGTTTTGTCGACCGTCTTGCCAGATCAATTTTCGGAGGTAATTAAACAATGGATTTAATAACAAAATTTTTGTTGATTGTCCTTATCATATCATTCCTGACTATGTATTTAATGAATATAAGGATAAAACAATTAAGATCAGAACTGGATGATCTCAGGGACCGCGTCACTTTCACAGGTGAAGAATTAATGCGACTTGCAAGTGATATCGAAGACTTCAAGAGAATTCAAATTTAACCAAATTATGGAAGAATTACGAGAAAAAACCAGGAAATTTCTCAAAAAAAATAAATCTCCAGGTGAAGAGGATGTCCAGGAGTTTTTAGATAAAATTATTTCTGAGTATCCTTCTATTGAAATTGATGATTTCAAGCAGAAACTGGAGATTCTTATAGAACAGGAGAATCTTCTTGATATATATAATAAACAACTTTCTCATATAAACAAAGAGCTGCCTTATTATAAAGAAGTAGAAGCTATCCTGCAGAAAGCAAAGATTAATTCTGAAAAGTTAGAGGATGTTTCAGCAGAATTAAAAACTGCATACAATATCCTTACCTCATTAAAAAATAGTGGAGAAAAAAACAAGAATTCCACTGGAAAAAAGGATTCTAAAAAGATAAAAGATGAGAAAATAACTGGAAAGGCAATACCTGATAAGAAACCGGAAGTTGAAGTCCCGGAAAGTATCGGGGAAGAAAAAACTGCTAATAAAGGGAAAACTTCGAAAAAAGGTAAAAAACACAAATCCAAAAATAAAGGTCCCCAAGGTGGTGTTGAAGATCTTTTAAGCCGTCTTGATGAGGATTTTTCATCAACCAGGGATATCATCAAAGACCAGATGACTCCCGAAAAAGAGGCTGTCTTAGAATTGTTTGAAAATAAGTTAATCTCTGATGTCGAAACCCGTATAAAAAAACTCAAAACACTCCATGAAGAAGCACTTGTATTAAAAAAACCCACATCACTATCTGGTAAAATCAAGAACTTCTTCACAGTTGAAAACGCAGAGAAGGAAACCTATGACCCTGCAATACACGGACCGCTTGTCACTTTTGATGGTATTGATGGGTTCCAGGAGCTTGAAAGATACTGGGTGAACGAACCATATTGTTTTGTGGTAATTTTAGTAAATACTGATACAAATGACAGGTTATATTATGCAGTAGAGCCCGACCTCTCTGGTTTTGAAGATATTTTACTTATGGAAATCAAAGACAGGCTTAAGGACATTTTGCTTGTAGAGGATATAAAAAGTGATGAGGATAAGGATAAAATCCTGACAGCCAAAGTCAATAACATAATCAACGATTATGGGATTGAGATTGAACCCACCACACTTGAAAAAATATTATATTATACGCGAAGGGATTTCATATACCTTGATAAAATTGACCCGCTGATACATGATGACCGTATTGAGGATATTTCATCAAACGGACACAATATTCCGATATACCTGTATCATAAAAAATATACCAACATTCCAACAAACATAATATTCAATGAGGATGAGGTTAACTCTTTCGTAATACGGCTTGCACAGCGCTGCGGCAAACATATCTCTGTTGCAGAACCCCTTATCGATGCTACCATGCCGGACGGTTCGCGTATCCAGATGACCCTCGGGAAAGAAGTGACCTCACACGGTGCTACTTTCACAATACGTAAATTCAATGATGTCCCGATAACACCCATTGACCTTATTAACTGGAATACATTTTCTGTAGAAGCAATGGCATATCTTTGGCTCTGTATTGAAAATAATAAGAGCCTGATTTTTGCAGGAGGCACGGCTTCAGGTAAAACATCCTCCCTTAATGCAGTGGCATTATTCATACCGCAGCTTGCAAAGATAGTAAGTCTTGAAGATACAAGGGAACTTAAACTCCCGCATCCTAACTGGATTCCAGGCATAACACGCGACTCTTTCACACCTGACGGTCGCGGCAGCATTGATATGTATGAACTTTTAAAGGCTGCATTGCGGCAGAGACCCGAGTACCTGCTTGTAGGTGAGGTCAGGGGCAAGGAAGCCCTCACATTGTTTCAGGCAATGAGTACCGGACATACCACATTCTCAACCATGCACGCTGATTCAGTCGCCAGTGCCATCCATCGTCTTGAGAATCCGCCAATCAGTGTCCCGAGGACAATGATTCAGGCACTTGACATAATTAGTATTCAGTCACAGACATATATAATGGATAAAAGAGTCAGGCGTAACATGAAGCTTGTTGAGATTACGGACATTGACCCGACTACAAGGAATATACGTACAAACGATATATTTTCATGGGATGCTCTCACTGATACATTTGTAAGAGTGGGAGAGTCAAAAGCAATTAATGACGTTATGAAACGCAGGGGATGGAGTATACAGGAATTGAAAAGAGACCTTAATTACAGGCAACAGATACTCCAGCTCATGGTAGATAACAAGATAACAGATTTTAATGCAATATTTACCATTATACATGATTACCATTCCACTCCTGAAAAGATTATCAAACAACTGAATCTTAAAGAGTGACTGGTATGACTAAACACAATTTTAGTTACTTAATCGAACTAATTTTTCGTAAGTTAAAGTCAACGCCGTTTGTATTGCTCGGTGACAGGATTAAGGAGCGTAAGCAACAGTACCGCAGTCTCAGGATGGCATTGAAACAGGCAAGGATTCCAATATCATATGAGATGTATCTCTCCAATGCATTATTTTATTCAGGAGTTATCGGAATTATCGGGGGTATTTTTGGTGCAATCCTTGCATATATAGTTGTTTCCATAGTAGGACTTCCTGAAAGGCTTACAAATCTTACCTTTAGCCCGGAATATGCCTGGATATTACAGTTTCGGGATATTTCAATCACGTTATTCATTATTATCTTCCTGACAATCCTTTTTGGAGGGGGCGTATATCTACTTTACATTATTTACCCGGCTTTCATGGCAGGGGAGAGGAAGGGTTCGATTGACAAGAATCTTCCATATGCTGTAACGTTCATGTATGCATTGAGTCGTGGGGGTATGAATATTATTGAAATATTGCGCTCCCTTAGCAGGAGTGAGGATTCTTATGGCGAGGTAGCAAAGGAAGTTGATGTAATACTGCGTGATATGGATTATTTCGGGAACGATTTAAGGACATCACTCCATAACATCTGCGAGACTACGCCTTCTTCGAATTTCAGGGATCTTATGTATAACCTCCTGACCGTAATAGACAGTGGAGGGGATGTTTCAACTTACTTCAGGGATAAATCCGAGCAATACCTCACAAAAGCCAAAATCGAGCAGAAAGGTTTCCTTGAAACCCTTGGACTGATAGCTGAATCATATGTGACCGCCTTTGTGGCAGGACCGCTTTTTATAATTATCCTTGGCGTTATGATGTCAGTCATGGGTTCCGGTACCGATACTATGATATATGCGATAATATACGGGATGATTCCAATCGGCTCCTTGATGTTTGTGGTGATGATAGATATAATGACTCCCGGAAGTTCGGGAGAAGCGCCGCTTTTGCAAACAAAGAGTAACCTGGGTAAAGAAATAAATATTCCGGAAACCGAAGAAAAACCCCTTTTTTTGATGTTTGAAAAGTCAAGGAAGTCCCTGCATTTCAGGCAAATGCTAAAGCAGCCGTTAAAACCCCTTAAAGAAAAACCCCTTTACTCCCTTGCACTCACAATCCCAATAGCCCTTATTTACCTTACAATATCTATAATCCAGGGGATGGAACAGCCTAAATTTATAGATTATATTGATGACAAGGTAGTATTCGCCATATTCCTGGTAATTATTCCACTGATGATTTTTCATGAATATAAAAAACATAAGGAAGGACAGATACAATCGCAGATTCCTGATTTCCTTAAAAAGCTTGCCAGTACTAACGAAACAGGAATGACCCTGGGTGAGTCCATAAAGCTGATGACACGTTCTGATATAGGGTTGGGCAAGGAGGTAAAGAAAATAAGCAACGATGTCGAATGGGGGGTGGATATTAACCAGGCGCTTACCAGGTTTGCTAACAGGGTAAGGAGTTTCACTGTTTCACGTTCGATAACCCTTGTAACAAAGGCTAACGAATCAAGCGGCGATATTGGTGAAGTCCTGACTGTTGCTGCAAGGGATGCAAGTGCTGAACAGGAATTGAAAAGGGAGCGTACAGTCAATATGTTCATTTACCTTGTAATAATCTACATTTCATTCTTCGTGTTTGTGGGGATTATATACATCATATCTTCGACGTTTCTTGAGGAAATGGTAAAAGCAAGTGAGGGGACAGCTGGTGGTGGTGGAGTACCATTAAGCCTGGACAGGGAAAAACTGGGTGTATATAACCGGTTGTTTTTCCATGGTGCACTTATACAGGGATTCTCATCCGGTCTGATCGCAGGGGTAATGGGAGAAGGCAGTGTCCTTTCCGGACTGAAACATTCTGTCATCATGGTAACGGTAGGGTATCTCCTGTTCACATTGTTCGTGCTTTGAGCTCCAGAGTTGTACGCCCAGAGTTGTACGCCCAGAGTTGCGCCTCTGGAGGGCGCAGACACGTATGGCTGCATGCAGCCATACGTGGATTCCAGCTCCAGAAGGAAGAGTCTGGAGTTTAGCGCCTCTGGAGGGCGCAGACACGTATGGCTGCATGCAGCCATACGTGGATTCCA
>JACUTP010000246.1 GCA_014859785.1 Candidatus Methanoperedentaceae archaeon
CCGTTTTCTATTTGTTTTACGTTGTTTCAGAATTCCCCTTTTTTCTCCTTGACTTTCATAACAAGTTCGAAAACCTCCTCTGCGTTTTCTCCTGTGGCACATAAGGTAACAGAGCCCTCGCCTCCGTTTATGCCGCCGGCGCCTATCTGGAAAGCATCGTCAGCGCCAAGTAACACCAGTGCATCAGCCTCTGTTATAACCTCGCCGTGTAAGGGTATCAGTCCTACCGGAAGTCCGGTGGCTTTAATGCAGTGCTGGAATCCGACAATCCGTGACATCTCGATAATCGAATACGGGATGGATTTTTCAAGACCAACAGGGATCACAAGGTTAATGCCGCGCGCCATGACAGGACCTATAATCATTCCCGTTGTCCCGCCGGAAGGATTAGCCATAAGCACGCCTGCAACTCCGTCAGGGTCAAGTGCATTTGCTCCTTTTAATACCACATCGTCTGCTGTCATCTCATCCAGGATGCCATCACTGCTTACTTTTTTCCCGCTGCGCAGGGCAATGGTTGGCAGGCGCTTATCCATTGGTACGGCTTTAGCTGTCCCGTCAATGTAGCCTGCTGCGTACATTGAGTGGTCAATCTTTTTGCCTGTGAGTTCTTCTGCGACGTATGCGTTGGTTGTGCCGAGAGTTATTAGGATAATCCCGTCTTCAAGTGCCTGCTGTATTTCAGGGAGTTCTTTTACGCCCATTGCTATGAGCCGTTTCGATTCAGGTGGTGTGAGTGTTATCTGGACATGTTTCATGGTAATCACTTCGTTTCGGGAAAGGTGTATCGGGGTTTTACGGGATAAGTATTTGGGTTTTATGTGGTCGTTTTAATGCATGTTGGTAGTTATTAAAGTGCAATACCGTCTCGTCAACGACCCCGTTTTGAAAAACGAGGTATCCTGGTGCGGGTGCATGAAGCCTCTTATCGTTTTTTTGGTTTTTTATCGGCAAAAAAGGCACAAAAATAGTGAGAGTGGCAACTTTCAGTATTTACAATCCCTAATAACATGTTGGCTATAAAATTACATATTCTTGTGAAAATTAGTGGGTTTTGATTATGAGTTCATATAACATCGGCAGTTTCACGTAGTCCGCGTCAGCGGATTAGGGTGAGCCGCAGCGAACCGTGAAACTGCATGTTCAGCGACCGAGCGCAGCGTATGACGCAGGCGAGCGGTAAATTTATAATTATCGAAATCATAGTATTTGTATGAGCGATATTGCAAGTGAGGACAACCGCGATTCGATCTTCCTGCATAAACTTGAAAAAATTGAGAAGGATGTGGCAGAAATAAAGAAGCACATGGTAGACGTAGATAGCATTATGACTGAAGAAGATTATGAAGCACTACTGAAGTTCAGAAAAGAAAAATCATCTGGCAAGCTCATTTCTCATGAACAGCTAAAACGAGAGCTTGGATTATAATGTTTAACGTCCTGTATTCAAGCCAAGCGAGCAGTTTCTTAAAAAAGGCAGACAAATCTTTGGCAGAAAGGATGCTCAAGAAAATAGATGGGCTTAGAACCGAACCCGTTACACACGATACAAAAGTACTGGACGGGTACAAAGAAAGGCTGTTTAGGGTTCGCGTTGGCGACCATAGAATTCTTTATGAAGTGGATTACAAATCGAACACAATCGGCATTGTAAAGATTGACAAGCGTTCTATAGTGTATGATTAGGGCTCGCCTGCCGCCGAGTAATATGTCGTTGAACATCGTATATCCGAACAGAGTTCGCATATACATCCTTCTGGTCGAACATCTTCA